>NZ_JAUBQW010000131.1:0-18253 GCF_036701485.1 Microcoleus sp. Pol11C3
TCCTTATTTTTTTACCTTACCATTCTCTCAAACCTTTGTCCTGTTTAGACTAGAGGTGCCTTGTCACCCGCTAAGCCCTCAAGCAATTCGATTTGGACGCAGACGATCAAGATAATTCGATTGTGTTAACAGGGCGCGTTCAAACGGCAGAACAAAAAGCATTGGCAGAACAAATTTCTCGGCAAGCTGCACCGAATATTTCGCTCAATAACCAAATCGTAATTCAGTAGTTCCTAACAGTATACCTCTTGCAAAAGTCGGAAACTCTCCTGAATTATCTGCGTCTATCCGTGTTTATCTGTCTTACATCTGCGGTTTCTGTATCAATCAAAGACTCATGCAATCTTGTCTAGTGAAGTGGCAAGAGCATTTGGCGCTTCTTGCCCCTTAAAAAATTGCGCTATAGCAGTCAAGAAACCTCTAGATTTAACAACCTTATTTGACTGGATGCGATCGCAATATTGAAACAATAAACTTATTCCACGATCTCGTAACGGACTAACTGGCGAACATTTTGACGTGATAACTGGAGCTCTTGCGCGATCGCTGCCTCTATCTGGGTGCGGTTTCTGTATCAATCAAAGACTCATGCAATCTTGTCTAGTGAAGTGGCAAGAGCATTTGGCGCTTCTTGCCCCTTAAAAAATTGCGCTATAGCAGTCAAGAAACCTCTAGATTTAACAACCTTATTTGACTGGATGCGATCGCAATATTGAAACAATAAACTTATTCCACGATCTCGTAACGGACTAACTGGCGAACATTTTGACGTGATAACTGGAGTTCTTGCGCGATCGCTGCCTCTATCTGGGTTGCGTCAGTCATTGGCAATTCTAATTCCAATCGCTTCAAAATGGGTTCTGCTGTTTCTACCGCAACCTGGGTGGTTCCTTGGTTTCTGTTAATCACCGCATTGATCCGCAATATATTGACAGAAACCGTTGCTTTAAGCTGGGTATCTGCCTGAAGTTTATTCTTTGCGATCTGGGGTTGTTGTAATTCTTGAGCCATTAGGAAACTGGAGCCAACCCAAAACGCGATCGCCACAAACGGCCATGGCAACCAAAACTCTGCGCCTGATGCTTTTAGCCAACGTTTAGTAACCTGCCACATAAATTTTTTACCCCACCCCAACCCTCCCCGATGCCTTGGTCCGGGAGTAAGAAATTCACAAATGATTTAGGATTGCTATATTTGCACTTTAGTAGAGTTAGCGCTCTGGTGAAATCCTACTCAAGGGCGATGCGTCAAATGTTTCAGTTCGATAAGCCCAATTAAAGAAATATATGAGAATTTTACTTGTGGAGGACGACCCAAAGCAACTGATGCCGCTTCAAACAGTGCTGTCTCAGGCAGGACATAGCGTGGATGGGGTAAAAGATGGAGAGACGGCACAGTGGCTGTTATCAGAAAAAGAATATGATTTGTTGATTTTGGACTGGATGTTGCCACATATCAGCGGGGTAAATCTCTGTCGTCAATATCGATCGGCAGGGAAAACAGCGCCGATTTTGATGATCACCGCAAGAGACACCACGCCGGAAAAAGTGACCGGGTTAGACGCAGGTGCAGATGATTACCTGGTCAAACCGATCGACTTGGTTGAATTCATGGCACGAGTGCGGGCCTTAAGACGGCGATCGGCCCTTTGGCAAGGAGATACGCTCAGCCTTGAGGATCTGCACCTCCACCTCGATACTCTTAATGTTGAGCGACAAGGTGCAACCGTTTCCCTCTCCAGTCGCGAGTTTCAGTTGTTGGAGTATTTTATGCGTCATCCCCGGCAAGTTTTGACTCGGAATCAGATTGAACAAGCGGTGTGGGAATGGGGGACTGAACCAGAGAGCAATGCAATTACGGTTCTAATTCGCAAACTCCGCCAACGCTTGCAGGCTGTAGGATCTGCAGACTGGATTGAGAGCATTTACGGTATGGGTTATCGCCTCACTTCCCCTGAAAAGTAACGATCGTCAAGGCAAGCCGTGTTCAATCAAAGTCGTCGCAATCTGGCTCGTTGGTTCACCCTCTCAATGGGAAGCATTCTCGTGCTGTTTGCGGGGGCGATTTACCAGATTGAGGTAAAAGATAAACTAGAAGCCCTTGACCTACTGCTCTATGACAAAACTAGAGTCATGGCTGCCAGCGTGTATAATGAAGTTCGCCAAAACCAGAACCAGGTCGATCTGAGTCATGTCCCCTTGTTAGGCAGTGGTTCGCATCCCCTTGCTGAAGATCTGATTTACGTGCGCTGGTATAACGCACAAGGGCGGCTAGTTCGTTTTTTTGGGAATTCTCCTCCCGATCGGTTAAATACGCCCTTTGGTTATCTCACTGTTCGATCGACCGATCCACTTTTGGGAAAAGGAATCTGGCTGCGTCAGGTGACATTACCCGTTGAAGGTAGAACAGGGGTACTCGGTTATCTTCAGGTTGCAACTCCCCTGACAGAAACTCAAAACAGGCTCACTGAGCTTCAGATTGTGCTAACTCTCGCTGTCCCGGTGACACTGGGCTTAATTGCCCTCACAGGTTGGTTTCTCAGCGGGCTGGCCATGCAACCGATTCGGCAAGCCTATCAGCAGCTTCAGCGCTTTACAGCCGATGCCTCTCACGAGTTGCGATCGCCCCTGTCTGCCATTCTCACTAATGCCCAGCTTGGGTTGCTCATTGCGGGTGATGATTCACCTTACCATCCTCCCTTAGAAAACATTGTAGATAGCGCAAAATCAATGGGAGCGCTCGTGAATAATTTACTGCTGTTGGCTCGTCATCAGGGGCGACTTGCGCCGGAATCGCTCAGGTTAATCAATCTCAACGAGATCCTCAGCAATTTAGCAACCCAGTTTCTCGCACTTGCAGAAGCCCAAAATATCAAACTCACCTGCGAATCACCGGAACAACCGATTGAATTATTGGCTGACCCTGATTTGCTGCGGCAAGTAGTCGAAAACTTTCTTCACAACGCCTGTAAATATACTCCCGTTGGCGGAACTGTAAAGATACGCCTAGTTCTTCATTCCAATTTGGCAGTCATTCAGATTATCGATACGGGAATCGGTATTTCAGAAGCGGACTTACCCTATATTTTCGATCGCTTCTATCGAGTAGACACCGAGCGATCGCAGGACAGTGGAGGCTTTGGGCTGGGGTTGGCGATCGTCCAACAGATTGTCCAGGCCCATGGTGGAAAAATTCATGTGACGAGTGAAGTGGGCAAAGGCTCAACGTTTCAGATTGAACTGCCGCTCAAACCTTATCACTAAGCCGCCTCAAACGAGAGAGAAGGTGCACTCTGCTTTAGATGTAACTGCAATGTATGTGGTGTATTTGGATGAATGCCGATGAAGCTGAAACATGATTTCTGGGTTGGTTGGGCGATCGCCGCGATCGTTATTACCTCTTGTTCTGAGCAAACTACCTCACAAAGGCAACAACCCGATCTAAAACGTGAAACCTCACTGAGATCGGTCACGTTAGATAAAACAAAAGTTGTGATGGGACAAACCGTATATGTCCCTATTTACTCGCATATTTATCACTACAATAGCCAGGATGATGTGATGGAGTTGTCAGCCACACTCAGTATTCGCAATACGGATCTGACGAATTCGATTATTATCACTTCTGTGCGTTACTACGATACCGATGGGCACTTGATCAGGCAGGATATTAAGAGTCCTGTAGAACTCAAGCCGCTTGCTTCCACAAACTTTTTCATTGCAGCAAATGATACAATTGGAGGCTCAGGTGCCAACTTTATTGTGGAGTGGGTTGCAGAAAAAACGGTTTATGAGCCTATCATTGAAGCTGTCATGATTAGTACCTCTTTTTCTCAGGGCATTTCATTTGTTAGTCCCGCTAAAGTTCTCAAGCAACACAGGATGCAGAAGTGATTTTAGAGAATTAAATTATTTGTCTAGAAGCTAGCTGGCGACTAGCCTAGAAGGGATGGACGGACTGCTGTCAAAATATTTAATTTGGCAACTAAAACCTCCAGATGTTCCGATGTTTATAGTCTAGTTGGTGGGTTTTCCTGTGCGGTATAGTCGCACAGGAGGGCTTGTGACAGGGGCTTGAGTCCTGACCAACTTGATTGTTAACTTCTCACTGCAAAAGATGCTGCTAATTCCCGTTCTGGTTGCATACCAACTGTAGGCGGCATCGAACGACTTGCTACTTGCTCGATCAGTTGTAAATGTTGCGGCAACATTTTAGCTAAACTATATCGTTCTAATGCTGTTTGACGGGCCTTGACGCGAATTTCTGCCATGCGGGTAGGATGGTCTAAAACTTCATCAATGCGATCGGCTACTTGTTTCGGCGAGAAGTAATCGACTAGCAAACCGTTTTCTCCATCGCGGATAACTTCTCTCACGGGCCCTGTGTCGGAACCGATTACTAAACATCCGGTTGATAAAGATTCAATCATCGACCAAGATAACACGAAAGGTCTGGTTAAATAAACGTGTACGTCCGAGGCTTGAATTACTTTTAAATACAGTCCGTAAGGTAGTGGCCCGACAAAGTGAACTCGCGACAAATCTAGCGGCACTTTTTTGAGCATATAGTCTTTGTAAGACTCGCCGTTGGGTAAAGAACGCCCATAACAAACTCTTTCTGAACCAACGATTACAACGTGACAGTTGGGGCGGCGTTCTTGCAAGTAGGCGATCGACTCAATGAACTCTGGAAAGCCCCGGTAAGGTTCCATTCCCCGGGATACATAGGTGACAATTTCATCAACGCCGGACAAGTCTAAGTTGGGCAAAATTAGTTTAGCACCGGGATCGGGTTTGAAGTAATCGGTGTCTACGCCGTCGTGGAGCACGGACAATTTTTGTTGTAATTCTGGCGGAAATTGCGATCGCTGCCAATAAGTGGGCGATAAACCCCAATCGCAAGAATATAAATCGATCAGAATCGGCGCATTTTTTATTCTAATTCTGGCCATATCGTCAACTGTTAAAGGTTCCGCAGGGTCAAAATCTGCGTCGGAACCAATAGCATGATAAAACCACTCGAAATAACAGAGAAGCGGCGTATTTGGAAAAGCTTCTTTGACAAATAATGTCGGACCCCAACCGGAATGTCCGCAGATAATATCCGGTACAAAACCATCGGCTTTGAGTTGTTCTGCCATTCTAAATACGGCTTGTCCGTAGATGACGGCACTTTCTAAAGGGCGGACGTATTGGTGAGTCTGCGCGTGGGGTTCGCGACTGGGTGTAAATGCTGCTTTGCGAACGCCGGGAATGTTCCATTCGGGACGCTCATTTTTAGTGCCGAAAACAATTTGATTTTTGGGATCTGCGCCTAAAGCCGTGATAATGTGGCGGTATTGGGCGGGGAAGTTGGGATGGAGAAATAATGCTTTCATTGTCTGTTGTCAGTTGACTATTGACTGTTGTCTGTTGTTAGTGGGAATAAAATATTTTGATTCAGCTAAAAAGCTTTGGTTTTATTCATTAGGGGTTGGTGCTTTGCAGATCCAGACACAATCTCGCGGTACTGAAGATGTATTTTTCAGGATGATTTCATAGTTTAAATGATGGAAAAATTTTTCCATAATTGTATCAGTCATAACTGAAAATGCTGTGCCGTCTCTGTGCCCTAGCAAGTTTTTGTCCCACTCGCTGGCGAATTTTTGCCACCCTAATTCGGTAAAAATATTTGTGTGGTGAAACACACAAATTCGATCGCCCCGCAGCAGTTTGGGAATTCGAGTCAGATAGTTGAATATATCTACCGGCTCTACGTGTACCATTGTATCGTAACAAAAGCAGACATCGGCTGAACCTGGAGCAATGCCGTCTAATGTTAAACCGTCGAGTTTGACGTAAGAAACGCGATCGTCTCCCAAGCGCGATCGGGCCGCTTGCAGCATTTGACTGGAAATGTCGGCACAAATTAGGCGATCGCAATATTTCAGCAGCAGCGAACCCGTTTTTCCCCCGCCGATACCAATTTCTAAAACCGTATGTTCTTTTTTGATGTACGGTGCAATAAATTGCTGTTCTATCAGCGCTTCGTATTCGGCTAAGGAGTTGGCGGCACCGGCAGCTTTACCTATCCATTCGTCGCCAATATGGGCAAGTTCGGCATTAGTTTTTTGCCACTGTTGGGCGTAACTGTCCCATGCCCTTTCATAATCTACTCTTGGGCGATCGGTCATTTTTTCATGGTTCATTTTTAATTTTATAGTATTGATGGGTCAATTTTCAATATGTTCCGCAAGTCTTGGCAAATTATATCAAATCCTGCCCCAAGTCTACGACTTGATTTACTGCCCTTGGCTGGGCGGGACGCTGACATTGTAAGATGACTAATGACTGCTGAAATATGCTTCGCATAAAATATCTGCATAAGCGTGACTCATTTCCTCAAAAGTATTAAGCGAATCCAAAACATATTTAGCGTTTTCAGCTAACTGCTGGCGCAATGATTTGTCATCCAATAAACTAATCAAAGCTGAAACTAATTCCTCCGGACGATCGGGTGTATAAAACAAACCATTAATTCCCGACCGCACTTGTTCTCTAATTCCAAAAACTGGCGAAGTAACAATTGGCAAATCGCAGGCCATCGCCTCCAAAATCACTCTCGGAAAACTTTCGACGCGAGAAGTGCAAACAAATATATCAGCCGCTTTGTAATATTTTCCCGTCTCCCCAGTTTCCGGGACTACTGTCACCCTTTGCCGCAACTCTTGTGGCAATTCCCCCACTAACTCGGCTAATTTATTGCTGTAAATACTCGGACGATCGCCCACAATAAAACACCTAATTTTATTGTGCCATTTGTCAGGCAAAAGAGAAAGTGCTTTAACTAAATCCTGCTGGCCTTTGCGTTCGCATACCGTTCCCAGCAGCAAAATTACCACATCTTCCGCTGCAACATCTAAACTTTTTCTAGCCAATTCAGAATTCTCCGAACTTTCCAGTTTGCTCAAATCTAAGCCGTTGTGAATCACGGTAAAATTATGGTGGCTGTTGAGAGGCAAATACCTGTCGCGCGTTGCATCCGCCACAAAAATCACTTTGTAAGGAAAGCGAAAACACTCTAAAGCTCTCGCCGCAATCTCAGAACCAAACCTATTAAAATAAGTTTGCCAAGGTTCGCTTTCGTGCACGTTCCACACCACAGGAATTCCGATTTGCCGCGCCGCATCAATTACAAAAAAGTTTTCTAAAGTATTGGCATAAATTGCATCTACTTTTAAACTTTCAATTTCCTTGCTAAAACTGCCGATAGCTTCATCGTAAGCATCGCGCTGATAGATGTGTTCGAGGGGATTGTCGCGCACAATTACTTCAATTCCCTGCTGTTCGTAAGCTTGACGCAGGGGCCCGTCTGTTGTGCAAAGTACGATCGGCTCAATCACACCTTCCGCCGCCAATTTCACAGCGATTTCGTACTGATGGAGCGGCGCCCCTGTGAAATCCAGCGAATTGCTACACATCAAAACTTTGACAGGATTAACAAAACCATTGGCTGCTTCCAACAAACCAGAATCACTAAATTTGCGTTCTTCCTTCTCGGTTACATCCGTTACAAAATCCGTTGCCGAACCTTCTTCCTTCATAAAAAACCGTCGAGGTTGAATATGAAAATACTCATCTTCTAAAGACAAGTGAGGACTGTAAAAACTGTCATTTTTCCCCGCGTACTTGCGCCTAAAAGCCGCCACTTCTTGAGGATTGTCGGTAAAACCCCTAGAAGTTCCCTCTTTGTGCAACAATTCCGCATCAGGACAATATACGCACCGATAACCCCGTTCTAACAGCCGGTATCCGTAATCTGCATCATTGTAAGCAACAGCAAAATTCTCCTCAT
The DNA here is from genome assembly GCF_036701485.1 of Microcoleus sp. Pol11C3. Taxonomy (NCBI): domain Bacteria; kingdom Bacillati; phylum Cyanobacteriota; class Cyanophyceae; order Oscillatoriales; family Microcoleaceae; genus Microcoleus; species Microcoleus sp. Pol11C3. The sequence continues at coordinate 7,834 of NZ_JAUBQW010000131.1, forward strand.
CAAAACCGCCCAATTCTAAGAACAATTGACGCGGAGTAATCGTACAAGCCGCTGTTACTGCAGAGTAATTTCGCGTTACCATTGCTTGAGAAAGATAGCCGCGATTTTCGCTGTTCATCAGCTTAAAAGCGTGACCCGCCAAACCGTGATGGAGACCGTGAATTACGCCCGCGTGCTGAATTCTGCCGTCAGGATATAAAAGCCTCGCGCCGACTGCACCCACGCCAGGGATTTGAGCGTATCCGACCATTTGACTCAGCCAGCGGGGGTTAATTACTTCAGTATCGTTGTTCAAAAACAAAACATATTCGCTATCAACTTGTTCGGCAGCGCGGTTGTTAATTGCTGCAAAACTAAACTTGCCTCCAGGATTTTTTATCCGCAAAACTTGGCAATTTAATTGCTTTAAATATTCCAGAGTTTTCGGATCGTCGCTTTCGTTGTCGATAATGGCAACTTGATAATTTTTGTATGTGGTATTTTCCAGAGAATCCAAACAGGCTTTCAGCAATGTGAGCTGATTTTTAGTAGGAATAATTACCGTTACTGACGGGCCCTTATCCGGGAAATCCTGGGCAAATATGCCCAGATTTTCTTTAATAGCCCATGCGTGCTGAGCGACATTGCCCTTTATTTTGCGGCGGTTTAGTGCGTCTTGAATGGCTTTTTGACCTGCGGCAAAACTAGCGGGTTTCGCGGCCCCAGATATGGCTGTAGAACCGGGTGCTGTTCGCCAGTGATACAGCACTAACGGCAGGTGCGCGACGTGGCGCGAAATTTCGGTTGCTCTCAAGGCAAAATCGTAATCTTGGGACCCTTCAAAACCGATCCGCAAACCTCCTATTTGTTCAAAAATGTGTTTTCTCACGGCGCACAAATGACCGAGATACATATAGGAAAGCAGCAGTTCCGGCGACCATTCCGGTTTGAATTGCGGGGCGAAGCGGCGACCTTTGGTGTCGATTTTGTCGTCATCGGAGTAGAGAAAATCGGTGTCTGGATGCGCTGCAAAATATAGGGCGACTTCACCTAGGGCATCGGGAGTTAGTTCGTCGTCGTTGTCTAAAAACAGGATGATGTCGCCTGTTGCGAGGGCGGCGGCACTGTTGGTTGCTGCGCTGATGTTGCCGTTTTCTGTACGAAATGTGATGCGGATACGATCGTCCTTTTGGGCCCAGTCCTTCAAATTTTCAGCAACAGTGAATTCTGTACTGCAATCGTCTGCAATGCAGAGTTCCCAGTTTGGGTAAACTTGATTGATTACGCTAGCGATCGCACTTTCGAGAAAATCTATCTGCGGATTGTAAACTGGCATCACCACCGAGATTTTTGGCAGCGGTTCCTGGCAGGACTTTAACCGAGAAATCAAGTAATTGCGCGCGCGATCGTTCCACTGATTCACCTCCAGCCAAGCGTCATACCTATCAATGGGTTTAGGCACCACAAAACCCGCAGGCGGCAGCAAATCTCCCGGCGCAGTAAACTGTTTTTGCTGCCGATAAATCTTCCCCAACTGGCGAATCACCTTCACAATTTCCCAAGGCATCGGCACAATTCTGCCCAGACGCTGCTTTCTCTCCCTCGCCCGCTGCCGGATTGCCTCTATAAAACTCGAAAACTCCTGAAATTTATCAGCACTTCGCTGCCAGATATCGTTGCGCCGCACGGTCAATTTTTTAGGCGCTTGAAAATACAAAATTTCCCCAGTTTCTAATTGAGCTTGCAGTGAAACGTGCCATTCGCCAGGAGGCAAATCGACAAGAACTTCAAAGCCACTTTCGGAACTGTTAACCCAGTCGGGGAACACTTCGCCGACATCTTTTCTCCGCAAACCATAGGCGCATTCTACAGAAGTATCCCCGCACAAAAATGTTAATTTAGCAATTTTACGATCGTGGTGGCAGCACCAACCTGCGAACAAAATTTTACCCGGACGCTGTTCCCACAGCGCTGGTACATCTAATGATGCTTGAATCGTTGAAACCACCAGCGGATAAGCTGCTAAAAGATGCCATTTCCCGCCCTCATCTTGCGCTTCCAGCAGCACTTCATGCCGTCCAGCAGGCGCTTCCAATTCAATTGTAAAACCACATTTATTGACCGCTGAAATATTAGAATTGGCTGCAGCTATATCGCTTCTTTCGATGCCGTACGCCCCGACGAAAGTCTTGTTTTCTATTCGGGCGCGAACAGCTTTAATCTCTCTTTTTGTGTTAAAAGCCCAGCCCGCGATTAGCAGGTTAGAATCGCTAACTTGCCAAGTAGTGGGTCGATCTAACGAAAAAACAAATTTCGGGAAGATGTCACGGATTCTGTGCTGAATTTCCCACAAGTTTTCTCTCAGTTGCCACCAGTCCGAAGACTTGATAGCAGCAATTTCTGCTCGAACTCTTTCTGTTTCCTGGCGCGATTCTTGTAAGTATTCCCGACTTTGATTTAATTTATCCAGTGTTTGAGTTTGTACTGTTTCCAACCGCAGCAACTCCCCTAACTTTTCCTGCAATCTAAATTCTTTCTCTTCAACCTTTACCTGAGTTTGCCCTAATTCTGCTTCTAATTCCAATACTTTCGCTAAAGCTTCTTGAAATTGCGATTCTTTGCCAGCAAGCTGTACCTGAGTTTGTCCTAATTCTGTTTCTAATCCGAGGAGTTTCGCTAAAGCTTCTTGAAAATGCGTTTCTTTGCCAGCAAGCTGTACTTGAGTTTTCCCTAATTCTGCTTCTAATTCCAATACTTTTTTTAAAGCTTCTTGAAATTGCGATTCTTTGCCTGCAAGCTGTACCTGAGTTTGTCCTAATTCTGTTTCTAATCCGAGGAGTTTTACTAAAGCTTCTTGAAAATTTGATTCTTTGCCTGCAAGCTGTACTTGAGTTGCTCCTAATTCTGTCTCTAATCCCAAAACTTTCGTCTGGGCATGGTGAAATTGTTCTTGCCACTGTTTGAGTTCGGAAGAGCTGGTTTTTTGCTCTTTTTCCAGCAAGCGGATTTTTAGCCAATCTTCAAATGGCCAGATTGGAGATGCTGGGAAATGAATAACTTGAGCGCTCACATCTTTCGATTCGCTGCTGAGATTGCCAGCTTGGGTTTCCAAAAGTTCATATAGTTCTAATGCTTCGGGAAAATATTTTTCTATTAAACTCGGTCTGTGACTTTTGACAATATCGTTGACTAATAAAGATTCTTCAAAATTGTCGCCCGGTGTCGCACTTAAGTTAACATTAAATTTTTCGTTGACTCGATCAATGAAAAGTTCAGGAGTGTGGCCGATGGGGTAAACGTTTGCTAGCAGACAGCGATCGGGAAAACGTTCGTAAAGTTCTAAAACTTGTTGATTGTAGTGAATCCACATTTTTACTGCCATTTCGGGATTTTGCAGCAAGCTGACATCGGTTCCCCGGCGGTAAAGGGAATCGACTACTTCCCAGGGCGATCGATAAACACAGATAAAATTAGCTTCTGGGAGCAAAGTCAGCCAAAAATCCCAAAAAAGGGCTGTTCGCGGGTCTTTCCAACCCCAATGTTTGTGAGTTTGTTGATTTTGCTCGATCGCGCGTTTGGCGATTTCCACGTATTCTGCTGCTACCGGAATCGTTTTTTCAAACGTACATCCGAGTTCATCAATACCGTGCGATCGCAAAACACTTTTGTGAAACTCCACAAAATCAACATTCTCGAAATGACCTTTCACATTTCCGTCGGCCGGGCCCACTAACTTTTTGCCAATATCAACCCCGACTTCCTGAAACAAAGAAGCTGTTAAAGACGTACCGGAACGGTGCATTCCGGTAACAATAAAAACCGACGGTTTGGTGTCATTTGTACTCACAATTTCTCTCCCTTCTCCCTCGCCCTAATTCCCCCACCAATTTTACTCTATCGCTACTCTCCCGCTAAGCCGAGTGACCGCCTGACTTGAAACCAGGCGGTTCTCACCTTCCAGAACTTGCTCGTTTCCATTGCCAAAACTCGATTGTGCGATCGCTCTAGTTCTTTTTTGACATTAATTAGCTGATTTTGAGTTTGTTCCAACTGCATCTGGACAGATATTAACTGATTTTGAGTTTGCTCCAACTGCGTGTGAGCTGAAATTAATTGACTTTGAGTTTCTTGCAACTCCGTTTGAGTAATCATTAACTTACTTTGACTTTGCTCCCATTCTATTTTAGCAGAAGCTAACTGAGTCTCCATTAGTTTCATTTTAGTCTGAGTAGACCCCAAAAGAGACTGCGATTGCCTTTGGCTCAGCAGCGATTTCACAGTGCAAGTTTCCAGAATCCATTCCCAACCGTAGTTATTGATTGCTTTGACTATTAACACATCCTGTGGCGTCACAGTGTTTTTCGGTAAATAACAGCGCCAACCAGACTGCAAAGCAGCATCTGTTTTAAAATATCCAGCCACATCCGACCTATTGTAAAAAGGCTCGCATCTCTCTACTAATTCGCCGTTTACCAGGACTTGCACCTCCTCAATCCGGCCCTCCTTGTTCACATCGGCCGCCCACCCTTCCAGATACAAATTATCCTTAGTAGTTAAAGCAGCAACATCAACATATCCTTCCGGGTGGTGACTGAATTTCAAACTAGAAAATTCTCTATTCAGTTGATTTGTAACCACATACAAATCTTGAAACCTGCATATACCTTTTTCAATTCGATGCACAAATGCTTTGCCGCCACTAACTCGATCAACAATTTCTCTAACAAACTTTTCCGTTACATAAGTTGTACCGTATTCTTCCTTGTCTAAAGACTGACTTTCGCTATCGGCGCTAAACAGAATTCCTTTTGCCGGCATTTCTACATGAGATTCCAGCAGACTCTCGTCGTGAACACTGAACATCAAAATCCCGTCTTTAGTTAACAAATCGTACAAATTTTGCAGCCAACTTGTAAAAGTTCTTTCCGGCATATGGCTGAAAAAAGAATTAGCCAGAATGCAGTCAAACTTTCTGTCAATTAAATAATTTTCTGGTTTTCCCGTCGATACGATACCGCTAACGCCCAAGTATTCTGTTTGAAACTTGACCGCGTTAGCATAAATATCAGACACCCAAATTTTTTCCGGCGCCATTTCCTGAATCAAAAACCGCGTAAATCGACCGTAACCGCAGGCAAAATCTAGAAAAGACGGTACATTTTCAAAACTCCCAAAATGCCATTCCACAACTTGTTTAACCGTATCCAAGATGCGACGGCCGATCGCATAATAGCGCACGAAAGCCCGATCGCGATCGTCTTTGACATTGCTCAAGCTGAACAAATACATTTCATCGTCTTCGCAGATATTCTGTTTAAAATCTTCGGGAAACTTAGCTTGATCTCGAATAAATGCTTTGATTACGGGATTTTCTACTAAATCTAAAGTGATATTGCTCATGGTTTTTACAGAATTTTAGATAACCTCAGTTGACTGCTCTTTCATCAGAGAATCAGCATTAACAACAGTTAAACACGGTTCGATCAGCAAGTCAACGATGCCGTTACCGCACGACTCAGTACAAGACTGAACTCTAAACATCGCCACATCAACGCAGCGATCCAGATAAGTTAAATCTCCATCTACCGTCCCCACAACCCCAGCATTCAGAAAATAAACCCCCGGATTCAGCAAACATTTAAATTGAAACTTCACTACAATTGTCGTTCCCGCTTCCACATACCTAACTGACTGAGTAGAACCCTTCAAAGAAGCACCCGCCAACTCAAAACCGCTAATCGTTTTAATCAACATTCCAAACCTAACTTTGGAAGTTGACCGGGAGAAAGTGACCGAGTAAGTGTAAATATAATCTTGACGACCGATCAAGTGATTTACCACATTTCCCTTCAGCGTCTCGATGCGGGGATTGATAATTTCCGCTCCGCGAGACGGATACCTCACCGTATTCGACGGTATCATCCCCGGATCGTAAAATTCATCGTAATGTTCATTGGGTTTGGATAAATGCTGCTCCGGTTTAACTTCCCTCTTTGTGCTTTCTAAATTAGCATCCTGAAGGTTGGCTTGACTTTCCTGTTTTGTCAGTTGGTTCAGATCTCGAATATCTGACTTCAGCCCTAGAACCTGATCCGGATCGGCATAAATCAGCTTTTGATACTTAGAAATTACCACCTTCGGCGTGTGAGCGAGCAGTAATTCACCGCTATCCATTAAAATCGCCGACGTACACAGTTGTACCACTGAAGTAGCAGCATGAGAAACAAATAAAATCGTTCCGCCACCTTCCTGAATGCTTTGCAAGCGGGCAAAACACTTTCGTTGAAAAGCTTCATCGCCCACCGAAAGCGCCTCGTCAACCACCAAAATATCCGGCTCGACGCTAGTCGCAACGGCAAAAGCTAGCCTGACAAACATACCGCTAGAATAAGTTTTGACTGGCTGTTCGATGAAATCCCCAATATCAGCAAAAGCAGCTATATCGTCAAACTTTTCTTCAGTTTCTTTTTGATTGAAGCCCAGTAACTGAGCGTTAAAAAACACATTTTGTCGCCCGGTAAATTCCGGGTTAAACCCGCTTCCGAGTTCCAACAAAGCGGAGACTCGCCCTTTAACATCTACGCTGCCTGCGGTAGGAGTCAGCGTCCCCACAATTATTTGCAGGAGAGTGCTTTTTCCGGAACCGTTGCGACCGACGATTCCCAGAGTTTGTCCTTGAGGAATTTCTAGATTGATGTCGTGCAGGGCCCAAAATTCGTCAGCCAGTTTTTTGCTGGGGTAAATAATTTCTTTTAAGCGGTCTCCTGGATGATCGTACCGCTTAAAGCATTTGGAAACATTTTTTAGTGAAATTACATTTTCTGTCATTGGCGGCAGTCAATCGATTTTAGATTTTAGATTTTAGATTTTAGATTGATATTATGTCCGCTCTCACTAAAAATAGATTTGTACTGAGGACTAAAGTCCTCTGATTTTTATGAGGACTTTAGTCCTCACTACAAACCTTTATTGGGATTTTAGATTTTAGATTGACTTTCGCTCTCAAATAAGTTTACAGCACGTCAGCAAAAGCGGGACGCAAACGCCGGTAAACCGCCAAACCTCCACAAAATATAGCAGCAGAAATTAGCGTGGCGACACCCCATTCGCCCCAGTGCTTAACTTCTCCAAGCAGTATGAGCTCTCGATAAACCTCCGAGATGGTGGCCATTGGATTCAGCCAAAATATCCACGCTCGCCACTCTTGGGGGATTACTGATGCTGGATAGACGATCGGCGTCAAATAAAACCAAAAATTTAGAATAACACCTAATGTCTGAGGAATGTCTCGCAAAAACACCGTCAAGCCCGCTGTCAAATATCCCAAACCCGCTGTCAGCAGCAACTGAGGAATCCAAACCAGTGGCAGCAAGCATAAAGTAGCGTTGAGCTTTTGCGAGGAAACTGCTACTATGACAATCAAAGCTGCTAAACCCAGAGAACTTTCAAGAAAAGCTGTAAAAATCGGCACTAGCGGTAGCAAACCGAGGGGAAATACCACTTTTTTCACTAAATTCGGCTGCCCCACCACCGATACTCCCGACTTGATCAAACCGCTGGTGAAGGCACTCCAAGGCAACAAACCTGCAAACAGCCAGACTCCAAATGTAATGTTGCTGTTTTCCGGGAAGCCTGCAAGGCTGAGCTTTACCTTGAGGACGATCGAAAATACGTACGTGTAAATCACTAATTGCGATAGCTGATTCAGCAGCGGCCACAAATTGCCCAGAATCGAGCCTTTGTATTGAGCTTCCAAGTCCCGGCGCACCAATGTTGCCAGCAGATTCAGCTTCGCCCATCGTTGGCTAGTTGCAGGCCGCCTGCCGCCCACCCTTCGGGCCTTTTGGGCAACTCCTTTCACCGTTCTCAGCAATTTTTTCGCCCTCGTTCACTACCTTCACACCTAAATCAACTCAAGCTACAATTGTGCAGCTTTTGCTAAACCGCAATTATTCCACAGCCCCGTCGCTTTAATCAAGCATATGCCACCCTGGCGAAGTATGTTATTTTAGCCGATCGCCGATCGTACTGCCGAACCGATCGCTAGTTTTTGCTCGTCGTCGTAGCCCCACCGCTGGAAAAATTCCTCGTACTCGCCGCTGGCATTCTGTAAACTTTCTAGCATTTGCGACGCTATAGTTTGACAGGCTGGCATTTGCAGGAGTTGAATTAAATTGCGCGATCGCTCCTGCACTCTAGCAGAACCTGCCGCCATTTCGTCGCTTTGATGGCGCGAATGATACACGACCATTGCCGCCGACATCGCCAAATTTTTCACCAGCAGTTCTGCTACGATCTCAGGAGCCGATCGCAGCGCCTCGACTACTCCGGGTGATGGCTGATCTGCCTCCTGTCCATCGTCCGTTAGATAGGTGACAAAAAACCCCCTAGCACCGTTCTGTGTTTCCACCAGAGAGGTAACAGCTTGCTCGATGTCGGCCTGTAAAAGTTGAGCGGCCTCAATGAACGACAGTAAAGATTGAGTCAGCTCGATCGCCCCCTCAAAAGTTATGCTTTCCGATGCTAGTAAAGAAGATGGAATACTCATCACGGACTCAATAATTGTAAAGATTCTGCTAATAATTGTAAACAATTCCCGCTGCCCGATCGCAGATAAATATGGCTATTATCTCCTCCAAACAACAGCCCCCCGACCCAAGTCTACCCGAAGACATAGCCCCAGCCCCCCGCAAAAAAGCCGTCAAACCCCAGGCGGAATCTTTACTAGAATCGCAAGAACTACCCGACGAAATCAACAGCAAACAAGACGACAAAATCCGGCCCCAGCGGTTAGCTGAATACATCGGGCAAAAAGACTTGAGAGAAGTTTTGGCGATCGCAATTGCAGCCGCCAAATCTCGCGGCGAACCGATGGATCACCTGTTACTATACGGACCGCCAGGGTTGGGCAAAACCACAATGTCGCTAATTTTAGCAGCAGAAATGGAAGTTGAATGCAAAATCACCACAGCCCCAGCTTTAGAAAAACCGCGAGATATTGTTGGATTGCTGATCAACCTCAAAGCAGGCGACGTGCTGTTTATAGACGAAATTCACCGTTTATCTAAAGTTACAGAAGAAATCCTCTATCCGGCGATGGAAGACTGCCGCTTAGATATTACGATCGGTCAAGGAAAAAGCGCCAAAATCCGCAGCATTCCCCTGAAACCCTTTACCTTAGTAGGCGCAACCACAAAAGTTGGATCGCTGACATCTCCATTGCGCGATCGCTTCGGCTTAATCCAAAGATTGCGCTACTACGAAATAGACGAACTTAGTCTAATTGTCCAAAGAACCGCCCAAGTTCTCGACACTCAAATCACCCTAGAAGGAGCCATAGAAATTGCCCGCAGAGCTCGCGGAACCCCCCGGATCGCTAACCGCTTGCTGCGGCGAGTTAGAGACTACAGCGAAGTCAAAAACTTAAAGCCGATTGATGCCGAAGTTGCCTCAGTCGCCCTCGAACTGTTCAACGTCGATCCGCTAGGTTTGGATTGGACTGATCGATGCCTTTTGACAGCAATGATCGAAAACTTTAACGGCGGCCCGGTGGGTTTAGAAACTCTTGCAGCTTCCACAGGAGAAGATACTCAAACAATTGAGGATGTGTACGAACCGTATTTAATGCAAATCGGATTTTTGCAGCGAACAAGTCGGGGCAGAATTGCCACAGCGGCTGCGTGGAAACATCTAGGTTTTGTCTCACCTAAATTATTGTAGGGTACGTTAGATGGAGTGTGCTTAAATAATCATCGAGGTTGGGTCATGCGTTAATTCAATGGGAATAATGAGTCACAATCCATTCGGCATATCGGCGGACATAATCACAGGAGTCGTTGGAACAAGCTAAAGCTACTGCGAGAGTTGTCTGAAGGTCAAGGTGGAGAGCAAGTCGCAATTTATCCTTAAACTGTTGGGAAAAATGACCAGAATCCAGACGTTCGGTGATGCAAAAAACGAGGCGTTGGCTCTGCGATGCGGTCAAGGTACAGTGCTTGAGACGACGACAAATCCTGGCACGCGCTCTGCCATGCCCAGCTACTCGCACTAATGTGTCAGCCTCCACAAACATAATACACATTTCCACTGCCTCGGAGTCGTCAAGCAAAAGCCGATCCACAAACTCATCCAAGCCCTGCCGACTGTAGTTCATCCGGGCGTAGCTCGCTTCTTTGGCTATTTTAGTGGATTTTGATTCACTCTTCTTACGGAGGCGATCGCGAAATCTGGAAGTAGCCATAAACAATTAACTCGATATATGTCTATAATAATCAATCCTAAACTATCCGCATCCAGCCGCAACTCCCGCAACATCTTTTCTCGCTTGCGCGCAATTTTTATAGCAGTTTCCCAAGTGAAACTAAAAGGCTCTTCAGAACTTATGGTGATAACTTTATCTAATAAAAGATAGACTCGTGCATAAGACTAGAAGCTGAAACTC
>NZ_JAUBQW010000306.1:0-1297 GCF_036701485.1 Microcoleus sp. Pol11C3
GCTAGTAGTTCTCGGCGGGAATAAAGCTACCATTAAGGGAGAGTTTGAAAAGGAGGATAGGATGATGCCTAAAATCGTACCGCCCCTGGAATTGAGCGCACAGGAGCGAGAGGAACTACAACAGTTAGTGAATCGGCACAGTACGCCCCAACAAATTGCGTTAAGAGCAAACATCATATTATTGGCAGCAGCAGGCGAAAATCATCGAGCGATCGGTCGTCGCCTCAACATCAGTCGAGATATGGCCAGACTATGGCGCAATCGTTGGATCGAGCTAAAGAGTAAGAACATCGCCGCCCGAGAGCGATTGGTCGATGCGCCCCGACCTGGAGGGCCGATGAGTTTCAGCTTAGAGCAGATCCTGCAATTATTTGCGATCGCTTGCCATTCGCCTGAGGCACACGGAAGACCCATCAGTCATTGGACCGCCCGAGAGTTGGCCGATGAAGTGATCCAACAAGGCATCTTTGAGACCATCTCCCCCCGGCATGTGGGACGATTGCTGAGCGAAGCCAACTTGAAACCCCACCAATCGCAATATTGGTTGAATCCCCCCCCGACCCTGAGTTCGATGAGAAGGTCAACGACATTTGTGAGATATATCTGAGCGCGATTGAACGTGCCGAACGGGGAGAACGGACGATTTCCATTGATGAAATGACGGGGATTCAAGCCTTAGAGAGAAAAGCGCCTGACCAACCGATGCGTCCGGGCCAACTCCAACGGCGAGAATTTGAGTATATTCGACATGGAACCCAGACGTTAATTGCCAGTTTTGATGTGGCTCAAGGTCAGATTGCCACAGCCCGTGTGGGAGACACCCGCACAGAGGCAGACTATCTCAACCATCTTCAACAGTTGCTCGCCACCGACCCGAAAGCCAGCAAATGGCATTTGGTGATGGATTGTTTGAACACCCATCAATCAGAATCACTGGTGCGATGGGTCGCCCAAACGGAAGGATTAGACATCGACCTGGGAGTCAAAGGGGAATCCGGCATGCTCCAATCAATGCCCAGTCGAGCCGAATTTCTCCGTAATCCCAATCATAAAATTGTGTTCCATTTCACCCCCAAGCATTGTTCCTGGCTCAATCAAATTGAGATGTGGTTCGGTATTTTGGTGCGGAAGTTACTCAAGCGAGCCAATTTTATCAGTAAAGCTCAACTCAAAACTCGTCTCCTCGAATTCATTGATTACTTCAATCGCACGATGGCTAAACCCTTTAAATGGACTTATCAGGGCAAAGCTTTGAAGCAGTGAACGAGGGTAGGTAAACTCACGCCGAGGACTACTA
>NZ_JAUBQW010000132.1:0-17997 GCF_036701485.1 Microcoleus sp. Pol11C3
TTTTTCTAATTAACTATTTTTATCGATTTTATCATGATCTTGCCTCTGTCTCACATTTATTTGAAATGACTATATTTATAGAAAAATGTTTAGTGCCACAATTGTGGTCGGGAGCCGTAGTAGTGATGGATAACTTACCCGCACATAAAGTAGATTCAATTAAATCAATGATTGAATCTGTGGGTGCTTCTATTTTATGTTTTTCCCCATACTCACGCCTATTTTAATCCGATTGAATTATGGTGGTCGCAACTTAAATCTTTATTGATCCAGTTTTCGCCAACCACCACTAAAATGGTTGACACCATAATTGCTGTGGCTCTTGATTTAATTAATCCGAAACATCTCAAAAACTGGTTTATTAATTGCTGCTACTGTACCTCATAACATCCGGAAGTGCTGTAAGTTGGACTGGGCGGGAGAAACCCGGTTTCTTGGTAAAATATGGGTTGGCTGACTATAAATTTCTGCCAAAAACCGGATTTCTTGTTCGCCGCGCACAAGTCCTGATTTGGCATACCCATAAAAAAGGGAAACGTGCTTTTATCCCTGGCTCTTGTCTATTTAAAATCTAAAACCGGGAAAGGTTTCGCCGCTTCCATCTGCGCCGCTAAAGCAATTAAAGTTGCTTCCGCCGCCGGCCGCCCGATAATTTGAATTCCCACGGGCAAACCGTTGTTATCTAAAATGGCAGGAAGTGCGATCGCAGGCAAACCGCTAGCATTAAACGGTGGACAAGGAGCAACCCAATTAATAATGCGCTGCAAAGTTTCTTCAAAACTCAAATCCGCCCACTCCCCAACCCGGATGGGGGAGTGCATATAAGTGGGCAAAACTAACACATCAAATTTTTCAAAGAACCCCACAATCCGCCGTGAAATAACCTGCATTTGATTCACCGCCCGCAAATATTCCCCAGCGGAAATAGTTCTTTCTAACAGCCAGCGATTCATCGGTTCCAAAGCAGGGCCTGGAATACCACTTGCAGCCGCCCCCGACTGCCAAATTGCGATAAAGGGTTCGATTAAACCCGTAAAATCCGGGCATCCAGGTTCGACATCGTGACCCAAATCAGTCAATAATTTTACGGTTTCGAGTACCGCTTGCTGACAGGTAGCCGAAGCCTCGCCCACAGGGGAAATAGTGGTAGAAAAAGCGATTCGCAGTTTGCCCTGCTCTTGACGAGAAGCCTCTAGAAATGTCGGATTTGAATCTGGGAGCCAGTACGGATCGCCTGTTGTGTAGCCTGACATTACATCCAAAAGTGCGGCCGCGTCAGCTACAGTGCGCGCCAGTGGGCCGTTGGCAGAAATGCCGCTGAGGTAATCTCCGACAGGTGCCCAGGAAACTCGCCCCCGCGATGGTTTAATGCCCACTAAACCGCAGCAGGAAGCTGGGCCTCGGATCGAACCGCCGCCGTCTGAACCTTGGGCGATCGCGCACAAACCCGCTGCTACAGCGGCCGCTGAGCCTCCGCTGGAACCTCCGGGCGTATAGTCTAAATTCCAGGGATTGCGCGCGGGTGGGAAACCTTTGGGTTCGGTGTAAGGTAATGAGCCAATTTGAGAGGTGGCTGTTTTGCCCAGAATGTTAAATCCCGCTGCTTTGATCCGCCATACTACTGACTCGTCGTAGGCAGAGATGTTACCCAGCAAAGCCTGAGTCCCGTAGGTACAGGGAACGCCGGTAACTGGTGTTAAGTCTTTAATGGCGATCGGCACTCCGAAAAAAGGTGGCAATTCCTGTGGCTTGTTTAACCCAGCTAGTTTTTCGGTTTGAGATTTAGCTAGGGCGATCGCCCGCTCGGCCGTTACAGTAAAATAACTGCCAAGCTCAGGGTTTAATCGATCGATCCGTTCCAAGTACAGATTGACAATTTCTAAAGGCGACACTTCCAGGGTGCGGATCGACTTCGCCAAATCCAAAGCTGGAGTAAAAGCCCGATCGACAGAATTCATCCGTTTAACTCCTTAATAGTTGGGCAAAGTATAATTTAATACTGTTGAGTTGCGGCAAACTCTTTTCCTTAAGAAATTTATCCAAAAAAGTCAAAAATCCATATTTGATCATATATCGAGAGTGATGGCATCCTCCAATTGGCAGAATATTTCCTTAGTAGTGCAGCACTACGACCTCCTCTTGGGATAGACTGAGAACAACAGTTAAGCTTTTGTGCAAGAGACGCACAATGGCGATCGGCATTGTTCAACTCCCACAAATCATCTGTTCGAGTCAGCCTTCTCACCAACTTAAGGTAGCGCATATGACACAACAGCATCCGCCAGCTCCTCGCCCGCCCGTACCCGGAGCCCCCCCACCGCCAGGAATGCCCCGCCCTCCAGCTCCCGGGATGCCCCCCAGAGCAGCAGGAATGCCACCAGCACCGCCCCCGGCACCAGCAGCACCAGCAGCGCCTCCCGCACCAGCGCCGCAATCCTTCGCCACACCTAAAGGCCCGAGCTCTAGCAGCGGCGGAGTTCCGAGTTTGAAAGAGCTAGTAATCCGAGCCAAAGAAGAAGGAGTATCCGACCTTCACCTCGGAGTAAACGAAGTTCCCCGCTTCCGCACGCGGGGCGAGATTGCCGACATCGGCTATCCACCAACAGATTTAGATACGTTTTTTGGCTGGTTGCGGGAGTGCATGAGCGATGAAGAAATTGAAATTTTCCAAAAAACCCTAGACTTTGACGGCGCTTTCGACTTCGGCTTCGTCCGCATCCGGATCAGTTGCATGGACTCCTTGGCCGGCCCGGCGATGGTGCTGCGGTTAATTCCTGCGAAAATATTGACAATGGAGGAATTGAAGTTGCCGGAGGTTTTTAAGAAAATATGCGGCTACCACAAAGGGCTGATTTTGGTAACGGGCCCGACAGGTTCGGGTAAGTCTACCACCTTGGCTGCGATGATCGACTACATCAATAAGAATAAAGCCTACAACATCATCACGATCGAAGACCCCGTAGAATTCGTACACGAAAGCAAAAAATCCTTGATTAAGCATCGGGAAGTCGGCAGGCACACCCTCAAGTTTATGAGCGCTCTCAAAGGCGCTCTGCGACAAGACCCGGATATGCTGCTAGTAGGAGAAATTCGGGACAGAGAGACGGTGGAAATCGCCCTCAAAGCCTCTCAAACCGGTCACTTAGTTGCAGGAACCCTGCACACCAACAGTGCGGTTAAGACCCTGAACCGGATTCTGGATATGTTCGGGGCGGAAGAACAGGATGCCATACGGGTTTCAATTTCCGAATCCCTAGTGGCGATTATTGCTCAACTGCTGTGTAAAACCACAGACGGAAAGCGGGCTGCTTTCCACGACGTTATGATCAATACCGACGTGGTTAAGGAATACATTCTGAAGGGGCAGAATGAGGAAATCAATCAAATCATGATCAAAGATACTTATGAAGGCATGACGACGATGAATAAGTCGCTCTACGGTCTTTATCAAGAAGGTCGGATTACTGAAGAACTTTGTGTAGAGAACTCGCCGTTCCCGAACGAAATGGCTCAGATGCTTCGCGGTCGAGTCTAAAGGTGGAGTGTTAACAGTTAGCAGTTAAAAGTTAACTGTTAACTGTTAACTTTAAATGGTGTACTGAATTGAAAGTCGATCGCCCGATTTTGCCAGAAATTTTCAAAGGCATTGCGCTGTTTACACCAGGGGGAGACTTAATCTATTGCATAGACCCCCGCAAGCAAACTCGGTGGCATTTGCAGTTGTGCGTAGCTCTTCAGGAACTCCTGGGTTTGTCGGAACCGCCGCATTTTCTGATACCTTGCTACACGGCAACCGTTGACTCCTGGCTCGATCCAGGCGATCGGCAGGTGCGGGTCGCTGCCGAGGCTTACCCCCCCGTGCTGCGACATCAAACGCTGCTGAACGCCATTTTTGGGACTGGCGACTTAGTGTGGCATCCCCGGAGCGAAGAAATGTGCGAACCGATGGCGATTGCTACTTATCACGAAGAATTCCCCGAACTTTGGGAAAATCACGACTTAGTTGTACAGTATGCCAGCCCCGAAGCTCGATCGGACTGGAGCAGTTCGATCGTAACTCCCTTGGGCTTTCCGCAATCGCAGCAGACTCGGCTTCCCAAACCAACAGCACTCACCCCACCGCCACAAACTCAAGGGTACGTTTTGCGTCTGTTTGTTTCCGGCAGCAACCCCAGCACCGAACGCACCCTCAAAACTTTACACCAGTTTTTAGAGCAATGCCTCGATCGTCCCTACACTTTAAAAGTAATTGATGTTTTGAAACATCCCGAACAAGCTGAGGCCGATCAGATTTCAGCAACTCCTACTTTGATTAAAATCTGGCCGCAACCCGTGCGACGAATTGTCGGCGAATTGAACGATGATCAAAAAATAGTGCGGCTGCTGAGCTATTCGGAATTTTAGATTTGGGCGAGGATTTTTGGGATTATTTAATACTGGCGATCGCGGTTTTAGTAGCGATGGAATTAACCACATTTAGTAATTCAGTCCTAGACGCAAAAAGTGGTTTGGCGTTCTACTTAGGAATGAGAATTAAATAAATTACAATGCGTGATGGTTCTTGTGGGATGGGCGTCCCGCCCGTCCAGAAAGGGCGGGCGGGACACCCCACAAACTTGTGTAAATTATTTAATTCGCGATACTTGTATCGGTTAGGTGTTCTTGGGCCGTACACCCTAAAAATAGAGGTTCTGCATCCAGGAGTGAATTGCGGGTGAGGCACTGCACTCGCCGCGCATAATTAGGGTAACTTACTTGGCTTGAAAATTGTGGTAAGGTGCGCCGAAGAGCACCCTACGTTACCACAATCAATCTGGCAATCAGGAGAATTGAGAACCGTGCCTGAAGTAAAAAAAGTCGATCGGCTTAATCAGGCAAACAAACATCGGGAGGGCACAAATTCGGGAAATCCAAAGTTGTCACTTCCAGCGTATCCAACTCAACTCTCCGAATTACATGATTGTTCGTATCAGCAACAAACAAGTGAGACGCGATCGCACTCAACCCTGAAGGTTCAAAAAATCGAGCCTTGAGGCCTTTAGCATCAACCAAACCTGCTGTACCATCTCCAATCATTGTTCTGCACGTACCGCCCCGGTGGTCGATTCGCTTAATTTTGTGATTGTAAGTATCAGCCACCCAGAGGTAATTTTGAGCGTATTCAACACCCAAACAGTGCTGCAACCTTACCTCATCAGCGCGACCATCTTTATCTCCAAAACCAAACAATTCACCGCTACCGCAAACAGTGCGAACCTTCGGGTCTTCATCTATACCCACAGCACGAATCGAACTAATTTCGCTGTCGGCAACAAACAACTCCGATCGATCGGTAGCTAGGCCACTGGGCTGAGAAAAAGCAGATTCTGCAAGATTCCCGTCAACACAGGATTCTCGACCAATACCCGCATAAGTGCCGATCATGCCAGTGTCTAACTGCATTTCCCAAATTTGGTGGGAACCCGCCATTGCAATAAAAAGTCTATTTCCAACTCTTTCTAAATCCCAAGGCGAATTCAATTGCGTTTCTAAACCCTTGCCGCTGCGGGGAGCAATTTCGTGACTTTGTTCGCCCGTACCAGCAACAGTTTCTACCCGTTGAGTCGTAAAATCAATCTTTCTGAGAGCATGATTTTCCGTATCAGCAACATATAGAATTTGACTTTCTGCATCAAAAGCCATACCTTGAGGTGCCAAAAACTCAGCCTCTTCAAAGTCCCCATCAGTTAAACCCGGTTTGCCGCTACCGATGACGTGCAGCACCTCACCTTCGAGGGTGCTGACAACAATCCTATTGTGGCCGGAATCGGCAATAAATAAGCAAGAACCGACTAAGTTTTGTATAACTGAATTAGCAGGCCCGGGCAATACAGTTTCATCTACAGATTCATTTTCCTGACTCATTTCGCCCAAAAGCGCGACCTGTTGGTGAAGATGTTTTGCCTCCGTTGCAGCGATCGCAAATGCCAGCACTTTACCGGGAAAAGCCAGCGGTGTTGATACAGGTTTGCGTTGTTTTTCTAAGCTAAAACGGAGTTGTTTAAAGTTGAGTGCATTTTTATCTTTGTATTCAGCAATTAACTTGCCAACTAACTCGTCAAGTGCTTCTCTATTGCCTTCGCCGGAAACAAAGCCGACAACATAACTTTCAGGATCTATCACCATTAAAGTCGGCCAAGCGCGAACCGCGTAGCTTTGCCAAACTTTCATGCCGCTATCAACGATTACGGGATGTTCGATATCGTAGCGGAGGATAGCTTGGCGGATGTTTTCTACTTCTTTTTCGTTTTCAAATTTAGCCGAGTGAACGCCGATAACCGTGAGGGAATCTTTATATTTTTGTTCGAGGTATTTTAAGTCTGGGAGGACGTGCAAGCAGTTGATGCAGCAGTACGTCCAGAAGTCGAGGAGGACGACCCGGCCTTTTAGAGATTTAATGGATAAAGGTTTCTCGGTGTTTAACCAGGGGTAGTTGGCTGGGAATTCTGGTGCTCTGACGCGAGGCATGGATATCTCCTTGGTGGGGGCCTGAATGATTTTTACACTTCTTTAATTTAGCGAGAAGTTTGGCGGGATGGGGAAAAAGCGGGTTAAGCGAGGGCTTTTGGGTACAGGCAAGATGGCTGTGGCACAAGAGGAGGGCAAGGGAGGCGATCGGGCCTCACTGTCCTTGTTGCGTATAAATACTCAAAAAATCCCTCTGTAATTAACATCTAAAAATCTTAGCCAAGATGCTTGACATTCCGGGATGGCAAGCTTAAGCTATGTCTAGGAACCTTAGCCAAGGTTTTTAGGAATCAGCCTATGTCTAAAATTATCTACGATGTCATCCAGCGTTTTGAGATAGAAAACGGCGTACCCCGCCTGATTTCAACCAATATTCAAGTGATTGAAGGCGGCGAAGATTTGATGTCTTTAGCTGTGAGTTTACTCAAGCAACTTGGTTTCTATGACAAGTTTGAGGAAAAGCGAACCTCTCAATATATAGGATACAGACTTAAAAACCCGAGGAAAGGAGATAAGCGCTATCAACTTGTTTTAGCTCAGCGGAAAGAGGGTTTATGTATTTCTATTCCCCAAGACATATTAGAACCATATCTACTCACAATTAAGTGTTATGTTGACTTGGAAGAAGAACAGGTTATAGATGAAACACTAATAGCCCGTTATTGGATATTACCTAGTAAGAGAGACATTTTTTTTAATTACATGAGCGAAAAGGTTGGGCCTCTGCCTCTTTTCGAGTCATATAGACTAAAAATGGAATACCAGACTAAAGGAGATATTTACCTAAATTCTTACGATCCAACGCTTTTTCCAATCGAAATCATGGGTGAATTTAAAGCAGATACTTTAAGCGATGACCAATCTTCTCTAATAGTTAATTCCGATAAACTCTTTCCCTACGCATGGCAGGTTTCTATCAGTTCAACTGAAGTTCTAGAAGAGTTCCTGGGTCACTTTGCAAAAATTCTCATGGAGGCACAATAATGTCTGTCAAAGCCAAAAGACTGGTCAACCCTTACGAAGAAAGAATGCTTGAGTTCCTTGATACCTGTGTAGACAACAACTATAAAATTCATACACAGGTTGGCTTATCCCAAATTTGCGAACAAGTCAGCAACCTTGAGTGGGAACTAAAAAAGTTTTTATTTAGCCCCAGTGCTGTGGATGCTCTAATTACAGACTTGAACTACAATCCTTGCGTAGTAGTAGAGTTTCAGTCTCAGTACCACGATAGCCCAGAAGCGAGAGAGCGCGATCGCAAAAAAGCTACTTTACTTGAGTTTGCCAAAGTTCCCTTAATTTACTCGCGGGTAAAAAACTGTGGTTTGTTATATCTCTCCTCTCAAGATGAGGAAGTAGTTTACAATTTATACACAGGACAAAACAGGGAAAATGCCCAAAGGCTAATCAGGCAGTATTGCAGGGAATCAGTCGCGCCTCAAGTTCAGCTTATAGCTTGGTAAGTAGGAATAGTTAGGTTATGTCCGAAAATACCAAGCTAATTAATATATGGCTTCCAGGGCGGGTTCACCAACAATATAGTCTTCTTGCTTCTCTCAAATTTTATCCTTGGTTTTCCCTGCTATTTTCCAAAATAACCAATACACCGTTAATTTTATTCGGGTCGATCGCACTTGCGAGCGAGTTAACCCACAGATTTATATTCTGGGGTTCTCCTTGCAATGGCATTAGAACCAGATTGGGGTAATATTGCTCTCTATCTCGATCGCCTTCTGGTGACAAAGCCGCATTTAACCATTGACTAAAATTATCATTGTCGATTTTAATTAAATCACCCAAAGGTACACCCTCTACGAGTTCTTGATGGCCACCTAGCAATTGTTTAGCCCGATAGTTAGCGGTAATAACCTTACCTTTTTCATCTGTGGAGATGACACCATTAGGGAGCGATCGCACTATATCTTTATGTCTGTTTTCTTGTTGTTTGACCTCGGAAAACAGGATAGCGTTTTGCAGGGCGACTCCTGCTTGGATGTTAAATGCTTTCATAAATTCCAGGTCGTTGCGATTGAAACTCGCTTTCCACTGTTCGGGGGCGTGAGGCCAATCTTCCGGGTTGTAGGAGGGGAATTCTCCTGGTCGTTTTTTATTAACTAATTGGGTGACACCAATCAATTTGTGGTCTGCATTAAACACTGGCATACACAGCATACTGCAAGTACGGTAGCCGATTTTTTTGTCTACTTCTTTGGACATGGCGGTGCGGGGGTCGTCGTACAGGTCAAAGGGAATCAACAGCGGTTCGCCGGATTGGGCGACGATGCCTGCAAAACCGGCTGTTATGGGTATGCGAATTTCTTTAAGGTCGCCGACGAACGGGATTTTCGTCCAGAGTTCATCTTTATCTTCATCGATCAGCCACAGGGTACTGCGATCGGCGTTCATGAGTTCTTGGCCCTGATCCATCACCCGCTTCAAGGTATCATCTAAGTCTAGACTGCTCTGAGAAAGAGCGCTGACGGCGTTCATCAGCGCTGTCGCGGCCCGTTGTCTTTGACTTGCGGCGTAGAAAGATTTGGACGACTCTACAACTAAGCGAATGGACGAGGCAAATTCTCTAAAAACTTGTTCGTCTGCTTGAGTAAACCCTACATTGTCAATCTGTTCGCCTAAAGTATCATAATCTTTGTGGTTCGGCTTGAGTTTATTAATCAGTTGGACTACTGCCATTAACTCGCCTGTTCCTTCATCGAGCAGAGGCATCGCCAGCATTGTATAACAGCGATATCCTGTTCTTTCGTCAAATTTTTTGACCTTGACAGAACGTGGGTCATCATAGAAATCATAGGGAATATTTACCACTTTTTTCTCCGTGGCTACTTCTCCCGCAATGCCCTGATTAGCGGGAAATCTGATCTCTAAATTTTTGCCGTTTTCGTCTTTAGCTACAATAGCCCACAGTTCATTTGGCTCTTGATCGAATATAAAAATTGTCGTTCTATCTGCCTTCAACCATTCCCCTGTTTTTAGAGTAATGTCTTGGATCATTTCATAAATGACTGGCTCAAATCCTACACCGTCAATTATACAATCTAGGAATAATAGAATTTGATTGAGAGTTTGACGCTCTCGATGTCCCTTGCAACAAACATCTCGCATCATATCTCTAAAATCATCAGGGTTCAGAGGTTTTAAAAAATCGCTCAAACTCATACAATAACTCCTATGATAATTTTCATCAGGCACTGTCTAGAGATAACTATCAGCAGAAAGAGTTGAAAGAGGTATATCTGCGGTGAAAGCTACCTCCCCCATTCCAACCAAATTTAACAGCAACCGCCGCCGTTATAATGCCAAGTCGAATTAGTAATTAACACCTTATCGGGCATTAATCCACCCAACTTCCCAGCCGTTTTATCACACACCGCCGCCGGAACTCCCCGCTGCAAAACGTGACCTACCCCGTCATCAAACAGCTCCTCAGACCCCGCATAAATCGCCGTCTTGCCAGTGAAAATGCAAGCTCCGTCATCCGGTACATCCACTTTGAAAGACACCGAATCTAGGCTTTCTAACAGCAAATCCGCATCCAATTGATAATTGTGTTTGTCCAGCAGCCGGTAAGGACGGCGCGCCCGCACTTCGACTTGCCCAAAACCTACGTCTACAAGGTGTTGAACGTATTCTGCGTATGTCAAAGCGCCGGACAAACACAAGGCCCGCAAGCGTTGGTCTTCCTTCAAATGTTGCGGAATGGGGCGAGTTGCGATCGGATCGCTCATCAACAACCTGCCACCCGGTTTCAAAACCCGATAGGTTTCTTTTAATGCCTTAGCTAAATCCGCAGGTTCAAAGATATTAAACAAGCAATTTTGTGCGACAACATCTACAGAAGCATCCGGCACCGGCAACGCAAAAGCATCGCCTTCTATAATTTCCACAAAACTCGCATCAAACCAATCATTTTCGTGGGCGGCTATTTGCAAGTTTCGTGCAGCCGCGTCTCGCATTGCTGAAACCGGATCGACGGCAATAACCGCTCCTTTGTGTCTAGAAAAATATGCAAATTGTAGTGCTTCTAAGCCGCCGCCGACGCCTACATAAAGCACGAATGGATTGCCGACAAGTTCGGCGGCGTGAACGGTTGTGCCGCAGCCGTAATTCATTTCTTGCATTTGTTCGGGAATTTTTAATCCTGGCAATTGCAAGGGACTGCTTTGGACGCAGCAAAGTCCGATTTGGGGTGTTTCGGCAACATCGCTGTAGAATTTGGCTGCTGTTTCGAGGTAGGTCATTTTTGAGTGTCCTAATTTTTAATTTTTAACCGCAGATGGAGCACGGGCGGGACGCCCATGCCACAAAGAAACCCAGAAAGATTTTTTTAGGTGGCAAATTCGACTTTTTGTTCGGATTTGGGCTGATTTTCGGGTTCGGAAACGGTTGTTTCGGGAGGGGCTAATTCGCTGGTTTGCTGGCTAGGAGTCTCAGCGGCAACAGGTGGGGTTGGCGGTACAAGATTGGGAGACTCTTCTGGTATCGCAGGAGCGACTACTTTTGGTACTGGAGCTTTTCCTGTTATTTCGGGCAGGGTTGGTGGCTCTGAAGGATTAGCAGGTTCGGGTTCTTGACGCAAGAAGTTGCGGAACCGATTGTAGTATCCTTTATATTCCTGTTTTTTTGGTTGGCTAGATGCTGTTGGTGTCGGTTCTATTACTTGAACTGGAGCAACAACTGTCGGGGTTTCTAACTGTGGAGTTGCTGTCGGTGTCGGTTCTATTACTTGAACTGGTTCTACAATTTTCGGTGCTTCGAGTTGAGGGGTTGCTGTCGGTGTCGGTTCTATTACTTGAATTGGTTCTACAATTTTCGGCGCTTCGAGTTGCGGGGTTGCTGTTGGTGTCGGTTCTATTACTTGAATAGGAGCAACTTCGGGAGCGACTGTTGGCTCTAAGCTCGGTTGCGTAACAGGGGTTTCTGGAACCGCTGGTGAGGGTGGGACAACTGGTGTTTTTTCTAATGCAGGTGTCGGTGTCGGTTCGGGGGTTGGGGTTGGTGTCGGCTGGGGGGGTTGGTAGGTGCGATCGACTATACCGCGAGTTTCTGTGGCTGTTAGTTCGCCCCGCACTAATTTTGAAAGAGGATCTTGGCCGAGCGGTTGGAAATTTATCAGTCTGACTGTATTATTAAAGGCGTTTTTGACAATTTTTCCCCGTTCGTCAATTAATTCTAGCTGTACCCAGTTTTTCCCTGGTTTGAATCCTTTAAGATATATAGGTTGCCACTGGTCGATCGCAAAGCTTTGGCCGTTGACTGTGGCTCGAATTTTCCAATCGAGTATTTCATCTTGGGAATTTTCTTGCGCCACTTCGTGCGGGGGGGCATTTGTCAAGTAAAAGTCGAGCAGGATGGGTTCTGCCCCGTAGCTGCCTTGGGGGCTGTTGTACGTTAATAAGGGCAATGTTCGATCGGGATTATTGTCCTCTGTTTTGGTAAAAACGTGAAAGGTGGTTTGAGCCGTGGCACCTTCGTTTTTAAAGCTTTCTTCCCACGGGCGAGCGGCGAACACCTGCAGGGTATGGGTTCCGGGTTCTAAGTCGGAGAGCGTTAAAGGTTGGTTGATGTCGTAAACTGCTGCATAAGGTTGGTTGTCTAATAAAACCTGCAGATGGGGGCCCAAACCCAAGTTTGCATCTTTGAAAATGGGCAAGTCCTTCACTTGGAACTGAACAGACACATTTATATCCTGAAGCACTTCGTCAGGTTTTGGATTCAAAATACTAATTTGAGGCTGGTAGATTTCTAGAGCCTGACGCAGTTGTTGAATGGCTTCTGGGGGAGAAACCTCTGAGATTCTGTTTACTGGGGCGGTAGCTGAGCCGCTCTTGTTCCCTGATTTGGGCAATTCGGGATGGCCCGCGCCACAACTTGCTAAACCCAAAATTAATATTGCTGCTGCGAACAATGCCAGCAGCCTGCCCGCAACCGTTCTGTGCCAATTGATCCCAATCACGCAACCATACTCCTAGAAGCCTTCTCATAGGGAACTATAGCCCAAAAATGAATTTAGTATTGGGGAATGCGACTCACGAATTCCAAAGTCGCGTAGGAACCCGGAATGAGGCAGCAGCGGGCAACCCATCCTCTCCCACTCTTAATTCCCGCAGCCTTTTTCCAAAACATATATCTACAAATGAGTATTCCTAAATTACTTTATCTTTGAGTTTTGTAAAGTTAATGGCAGTACCCCTTGACTTTTTTGAGGGACTGTGGGATTTAAAGGCGTTATTACATCAAGAATTGAGCCTTTTTTAAGTATTGTTAACAAGCGATTAATACTCCTCTAGCAAGCTTATAATTCATAAAACTCCCTCAAAAGGAGCAGCCGTATCAAGTCTGAATCAAGGACGCGATCGGCGGCTCATCTGCCGAGAAGAGTTGGCAGTACCCAGTCACATTGTTAGCGACACTGGGAAACTGGCTTCTTCACAGAAGCAAAATGCTTGGGGAGACGATGCACCTGCGTCTAGCTCTGCAAAGAGTAAAGTGCAGTGAAGTGTCGGCTTTTTCGAGAATCCCCCGCCTAATCAAGCGTGGGGAGTGTCCGGTACAGTGTTCAGTTCTCGTTCCTTGTCTTACCGAGAGGAGAGTCTTCATGACCATTAGTCCTCCAGAGCGAGAGGTAAAAGCTAGGGTAGTAGTCGATAAAAATCCGGTTCCAACTTCTTTCGAGAAGTGGTCAAAACCCGGTCATTTTGATCGCACTCTAGCTAAGGGGCCAAAAACCACCACTTGGATTTGGAACCTCCACGCTAACGCTCACGACTTTGACAGTCATACAAGTGACTTAGAAGACGTTTCGCGCAAAATCTTTAGCGCTCACTTCGGCCACTTGGCAGTAATCTTCGTATGGTTGAGCGGCGCATATTTCCACGGCGCTAAATTTTCCAATTACGAAGCTTGGCTGACAAATCCTACAGCCATCAAGCCCAGCGCTCAAGTGGTCTGGCCGATTTTTGGTCAAGAAATTTTAAATGCAGATGTAGGCGGCGGCTTTCATGGGATTCAGATCACCTCTGGTCTATTCCAACTGTGGCGCGCCAACGGCATCACTAACTCATACCAGCTATATTGCACTGCGATCGGCGCCCTGGTAATGGCAGCTTTGATGCTGTTTGCCGGTTGGTTCCACTATCACGTCCGCGCTCCGAAACTGGAATGGTTCCAGAACGTGGAATCGATGATGAACCACCACTTGGCAGTTTTGTTAGGCTGCGGGTGCTTGGGCTTCGCAGGACAACAAATTCACGTTGCTCTGCCGATCAATGCTTGCATGGACGCGATCGATGCAGGTTCACCGCTGACAGTCGGCGGCAAGCTGATCAAAACAGTTGCCGACATCCCCCTGCCGCACGAGTGGATTTTGACACCGGGCTTGATGGCTGACATCTACCCGAGTTTCGCTAAAGGTTTAACCCCCTTCTTCACCCTCAACTGGGGCGCATACACAGACTTCCTGACCTTCAAAGGCGGTCTGAACCCCACCACAGGCGGTTTGTGGCTGACTGATACAGCACACCACCACTTAGCTTTGGCAGTGCTGTTCATCGTCGCTGGTCATATGTACCGGACGAACTGGGGCATCGGCCACAGCATGAAAGAAATCCTAGAGAACCACAAAGGCCCCTTCACTGGTGAAGGTCACAAAGGTCTCTACGAAATCCTGACTAATTCTTGGCACGCGCAACTGTCGATTAACTTGGCACTGATGGGCTCTCTGAGCATCATCGTCGCCCATCACATGTATGCGATGCCTCCGTATCCGTACATCGCGACCGACTACCCGACTCAGCTATCCCTGTTCACCCACCACATGTGGATTGGCGGATTCCTGATTGTTGGAGCAGCCGCTCACGGAGCAATCTTCATGGTTCGGGATTACGATCCCGCTGGAAATGTCAACAACTTGTTGGATCGCGTGATCCGTCATAGAGATGCGATCATTTCCCACCTGAACTGGGTTTGTATATTCTTGGGCTTCCACAGCTTCGGTCTGTACGTTCACAACGACACGATGCGGGCTTTCGGTCGTCCTCAAGATTTGTTCTCGGATACCGGGATTCAGTTGCGTCCGATATTTGCCCAGTGGGTGCAAAACATCCACGCCTTGGCTCCGGGCACAACAGCGCCTAATGCTACGGAAATCGTTAGCCACGCTTTTGGCGGCGGTGCTGTAGTAGTCGCCGGCAAAGTAGCGATGATGCCGATCGAGTTGGGTACGGCGGATTTCATGATCCACCACATCCACGCTTTCACAATTCACGTTACAGTCCTGATTCTATTGAAGGGCGTGTTGTTTGCACGCAGTTCTCGCTTGGTTCCTGACAAAGGTAACTTGGGCTTCCGGTTCCCTTGCGACGGCCCTGGCCGTGGCGGCACCTGCCAAGTTTCTGGTTGGGATCACGTGTTCCTAGGCTTGTTCTGGATGTACAACTGCATCTCGATCGTGATTTTCCACTTTAGCTGGAAAATGCAGTCGGACGTGTGGGGAACAGTATCGCCAGACGGCACAATTTCTCACATTACTGGCGGCAACTTCGCACAAAGTGCGATCACGATTAACGGCTGGCTGCGGGACTTCCTTTGGGCGCAAGCTTCTCAGGTGATTCAGTCCTACGGTTCGGCACTGTCGGCCTACGGTCTGATGTTCCTAGCCGGACACTTTGTGTTCGCCTTCAGCTTGATGTTCCTGTTCAGCGGCCGCGGCTACTGGCAAGAACTGATTGAGTCGATTGTTTGGGCTCACAACAAGCTCAAGGTAGCTCCGTCGATTCAGCCTCGCGCTCTGAGCATTATTCAGGGTCGGGCTGTGGGTGTAGCTCACTACCTCCTAGGAGGAATTGTCACTACGTGGGCATTTTTCCTAGCGCGAATCATTTCGGTAGGGTAAACTACCCCTAGGTTTTGGATTCGGGATTTGGGAGGAATCTCAAACCCTGAATCCAAACTCCGAACCGAATCCCTTCAATTTTGTTCAGGATTCAGGATTAATCAAGGCTTATGGCAACGAAATTTCCAAAATTTAGCCAAGACCTTGCCCAAGACCCGACCACACGGCGGATCTGGTACGGGATTGCCACAGCACACGACTTTGAAAGCCACGATGGCATGACCGAAGAAAATCTTTACCAAAAGATTTTTGCTTCTCACTTCGGCCACCTAGCAATCATTTTCTTGTGGACATCGGGCAGCCTGTTCCACGTAGCATGGCAAGGTAACTTTGAACAGTGGATTAAAGACCCTCTAAACGTCCGCCCGATCGCTCACGCGATTTGGGACCCGCAATTCGGCGCTCCTGCTGTAGAAGCTTTCACTCAAGGGGGCGCTTCTAACCCGGTGGATATCTCTTACTCTGGTGTCTACCATTGGTGGTTCACCCAAGGGATTCGGACAAACGCCGACCTGTATCAAGGAGCTATCTTCTTGCTACTGCTGGCCGCTGTCTTCCTGTTCGCAGGTTGGTTGCACCTCCAACCCAAGTACCGCCCTAGCTTGTCTTGGTTCAAAAATGCTGAATCTCGCCTCAACCACCACTTGGCTGGTTTGTTCGGTGTCAGCTCTTTGGCTTGGACTGGTCACATGGTTCACGTTGCTATCCCCGAATCTCGCGGACAGCACGTAGGTTGGGACAACTTCTTGTCAACCCCGCCTCACCCGGCTGGTTTGGCTCCGTTCTTCAGTGGTAACTGGGGCGTATACGCCGAGAACCCAGATACAGCGAACCATGTTTTCGGTACTTCCGAAGGCGCGGGAACCGCAATTCTGACTTTCTTGGGTGGCTTCCACCCTCAAACAGAATCCCTGTGGCTGACAGACATCGCTCACCACCACTTGGCGATCGCAGTTCTGTTTATCGTTGCCGGTCATATGTACCGGACTAACTTCGGTATCGGTCACAGCATCAAAGAGATGTTGGATTCTAAAGCTGGTTTGGTCGGCGGCAAGAGTGAAGGGCAGTTCAACTTGCCTCACCAAGGCTTGTATGAAACCTACAACAACTCGCTGCACTTCCAACTGGCATTTCACCTCGCTGCTTTGGGCGTAATTACCTCCCTGGTAGCACAGCATATGTACGCGATGCCTCCCTACGCTTTCATAGGTAAGGACTTCACGACTCAGGCTGCGCTTTACACCCACCACCAGTACATTGCTGGATTCATCATGGTCGGCGCTTTCGCCCACGGAGCTATCTTCTTGGTGCGGGACTACGATCCTGAAGCAAACAAAGGCAACGTGCTCGATCGCGTGTTGCAGCACAAAGAAGCGATTATCTCTCACTTGAGCTGGGTGTCGCTGTTCTTGGGCTTCCACACTCTCGGCTTGTACGTTCACAATGACGTTGTAGTAGCTTTTGGTACTCCTGAAAAGCAAATCTTGATTGAACCAGTGTTCGCACAGTTCATCCAAGCTGCTCACGGAAAAGCTCTCTACGGCATGGACGTGCTGTTGTCTAACCCTGACAGTATTGCTTCTACCGCTTGGCCGAACTACGGCAACGTATGGCTCCCAGGCTGGTTGGATGCGATCAACAGCGGTACTAATTCTCTGTTCTTGGCGATCGGACCTGGCGATTTCTTGGTTCACCACGCGATCGCACTAGGCTTGCACACCACCACCTTGATCTTGGTCAAGGGCGCTCTGGATGCACGCGGTTCTAAGCTGATGCCGGACAAAAAAGACTTCGGTTATGCTTTCCCTTGCGACGGCCCCGGCCGTGGCGGTACTTGCGATGTCTCTGCTTGGGACGCGATGTACCTGTCTGTTTTCTGGATGTTGAACACCCTAGCTTGGGTAACGTTCTACTGGCACTGGAAGCACCTGGGCATCTGGCAAGGTAACGTGGCTCAGTTCAATGAGTCTTCTACCTACCTGATGGGCTGGTTCCGCGATTACCTCTGGCTGTATTCTTCTCAGTTGATCAACGGTTACAACCCGTATGGTACTAACAACTTGTCAGTCTGGGCTTGGATGTTCTTATTCGGACACCTTGTTTGGGCAACTGGTTTCATGTTCCTGATCTCTTGGAGAGGTTACTGGCAAGAGTTGATCGAGACTTTGGTTTGGGCTCACGAGCGCACTCCTTTGGCTAACTTGGTTCGCTGGAAAGACAAGCCTGTTGCTTTGTCGATCGTCCAAGGTCGTTTGGTTGGCTTAGTTCACTTTACTGTGGGCAACGTCCTCACTTACGCGGCCTTTGTAATTGCCTCGACAGCCGGGAAATTCGGATAATTCCGAAGTCTGGTTTTGTAGGTAATTAAATCAAATCCCCTGCCTTCTGGCGGGGGATTTTTTTGTATATGTGTTGGTTAATTGAAGCTGTTAATCAGGGATCTCAGGGCGATCGATTTGTCCTAAAAACCTCATTTTCAGCAATAATAGAGAAACTGCTCAGATTTACTTAGCGGGTGACAACGTACCTATAATGCTTGCTGCATAAAGGATAGAGCCAAGAAGCCGCGCTGAAAATAGAGA
>NZ_JAUBQW010000307.1:0-1291 GCF_036701485.1 Microcoleus sp. Pol11C3
GGAGAACCTTTTTTCTTTGAGCTACCTCCGAAAATCCCCTTGACAACTGGCTTTGAGCCTTAACTTGTCACCAATGACTACAGACTCCAACTTTTTGAAGTCGTATATTATGGAAAAATGATCGTAAAAGGTAAGTCAGATGGTTGTCGCAATTTCTAAAGCAGGATTGGTTACAGGTGGGGCCTTCCTGTCAAACGTGACATGGGAGACTCTGGAAAAGTTGGATGCAGATTTGGCAGGAACCGGGGCACGTTTAACTTATTTGGATGGGTGTTTAGAAATTATGGCTCCTTTATCTGAGGCCCACGAAGAACCTAAAAACACTTTAGGCCAGCTTTTAGAAATTTATATGCGGAGGAGAAATATTCGTTTCTACGGGCGCGGCAGTACAACCATCGGGATGAAGGAATTGGGCGCACGGAAGGAACCAGATGAGTCTTACTGTTTGGGTACGCGCAAGTCAGTTCCAGATATGGCGATCGAGGTGACAGTGACGAGTGGTGGAATTGATACGCTGGAGATCTATCGTCGGGTTGGAGTGCAGGAGGTTTGGTTTTGGGAGGATGGTGTAATTTCGGTTTATTGTTTGCGTCCAACGGGATATGAGTTGGTGAGTAAGAGCGAACTGTTGCCGGATTTGGATTTGCGATCGATCGAGTTCTATTCGCGTATGGCAGACCAATATGATGCGGTGAATGCTTTTATGCGATCGATGTAGAAGTTGAGAAGTGCGATTTAAAAAATCATGCTTTGCCCTCATATTTTGCCTTTGCTGCTAATGACCCGCAATAAACGGACACAAGCCCCCGACGCTCATGAGGGTCGATCCCAAAATTTTAGACCAAATGTCAAGCTCCCAGATTCACGGCGCTGCAAGTCTATCTAAAATCTAAAATCGACTGACGAGAGTATCATCTTCATGGATAAATTAAATTTTACAATTTTTAAGGTATATTTATGGCTTATCTGTGGACACCGATCGCCAATGCTGTTGACTCATATCGCCGTCGCTTACTTATAGAACCCAATGCCTTCTATGAGCATATTTGGTGATTAATTCATATCCAGGAAGCACTTGTAGTTACTCTGGGTACAGCTTTGGCAACACGCCTCTTTACTCTCTGGGATGAGCAACCAAATACCATCATAGATGAAGATTTGATAAAAATAAAAACTCAGAAGATAATTACGGGGCTTAACCCTAACCAAGACGATGGGAGCATCCCGGTTTTGCAAAAGCCTCAAATGGCTAAGAGGTCGTTGAGGTAGGCACAACGAAGTTTTAGCATTT
>NZ_JAUBQW010000133.1:0-17763 GCF_036701485.1 Microcoleus sp. Pol11C3
AAATTACTTGATGGCAAGCGAATACCGGGCTTAACTTCTTGTAATGCCTTCCCTCGTGTACCCAACATAACGCTCGAGCGGCAGTGATTAACTTGAATTGTGGAGCATCATCACAACAAAGAGTTTGTACGACTGGGCAATCAGTTTGCTGATGGTAGAAAACAATAGCTGCTGCTTCCTTAATCCGGGTTCGTTGTTGAGAACCCAGTTTGGGTAGATCATTATTCAGTAGATGATTAAACTGTGTCTCACTCAACACAGTTCCTTGGGGTAATAGCTTGAGAGCGTTCTGCCATTTAGTCGGGATTTTGAAGTCCTGAATTAGTGACAATGTCAGTGGATTCAGAATAAATTTTAGTTATCGTCCGGGCTGTAATCCTTTGAGTACCGTCAGTCTATCTTTATTAGCTGTTGTGAAGTAGACTGTATATAAAGGGTTGCAGATGATATTGGTCGTATGGTTGACTCCACCTACACGCGCGCCAGTTTGGTCGAAGTGTTGCCAAGGGCTACTTGCTAGTCCTGAATCATAAACTTCTTTTTTCTCGGTTTCAAAACCCGAGTGGTTTTTGATTAACAGGTTGGATAAATAACCCGCTGATAGAGAAATACCTAGAGCTGCTAAAAACTCCAGTAGTTTGCCTTGCGTCATATTGCCACCATAGTACAAACTGATGATTAAGGCTTTGATTCCTGGTCCAAATTCTCCTTCGTAGCCCATTGGTAATTCTGCTACATAAGTTTTTCCGACTGAGGGTGAATAATATTTCTGTTTGCGGAATAATATGTTGTCGGTTGCCAAGCTGATATCTTGGATGATTACTTGTTCGTATCCTTTAAATTCTGCATCTGCTGGCAGTTGGTCTGTGGGATATTCTAGTATTTCTTCTCGATCTATTTTAATCGTGGCGTTCTTACTGCGTTTGCTATGCTTTTTTGGCGTTTTTCGTTCTTTTTCTGAGGAGTGTTGGTTTTTGAATCCTTTGGACTTGGCTTTGATGTCTGGTTTTCCTTGTTCTCCCTTCAATCGGTTGTTTTCATCTTTCAACCGTTGATTCTCTGACTCTAAGTCTTTGACTTTTAATTGTAATTGCTCTATGAGGTTGAGTAAGAGCTCTACTGTGTGACGCATGGATTCGTCTGCAATCCCTGGGGGGTCGATGGTTTGCAGTATATTGGAGGATCACTTGTCTTCTGAAATAATCTTTTGCGTCATGTGTCCTATTTTATGACACTTTGTGCTCTCTGCTTACTTTTTTTCTCTGCTACCCCTACTTATTGAGCCGATACCCCATCTCAATTCTGCCATTTCCGGCCCTGTACTGCCAAGTCCTACCGCCAGCGTCAGGTATCTGCTGTTTTTAGGCTTAATTTGACACCAATGCGTGCAGTGCGCACCTACAGATAAAGTGTCTGCATCCAAGACTGCTTAATCGGGTTGAACTGCCGCTAGAATTTGCCCAGCAGTTACCGTTTGCCCCTTTTCGCAAAACAATTGGGCTACAGTTCCCGGCACATCAGCAGTAATAGCAATTTCCATTTTCATCGCTTCCAAAATTAACAGCCGATCGCCCTCTGCAACCGCATCTCCAACATTAACCAGCACCTGCCAAACATTCGCTGAAACGTGAGCGACAACAGCCTCACAACCAGTAGGCAAAGTAACCTCCGCCACTGTTTCAGAACCCACATCCGCCGAGGCTTCTGCGGCAGCTTCAGCCTCAAATTCCCTGGAAGCGGCCCAGCGATCGCGCTCTGCATTAAATGCGGCCTGCTGCTGCGCTTTAAATTCAGCCGCACTGTTAGCAATAGAATGCAAAAACTCATTGTATTCTCTCAAATTAAAAGTGATTTCCTCAACCTTTAATTTAAACTTCCCTTCGATAAATGCTTCCCGACAGCGGTGCAATTCCTCATGAGAAACCGGATAAAATCGGATTTGGTCAAAAAAGCGCAAAAGCCAAGGTTTACCAGACTGGAAATCCGCCGTTTGTTTGAACCGATTCCACATTTGCACCGTGCGGCCGACAAATTGATAACCTCCGGGCCCTTCCATCCCGTAAACGCACAAATACGCGCCGCCAATACCAACTGCATTTTCAGGAGTCCAAGTGCGGGCGGGATTGTATTTAGTAGTAACCAAACGGTGGCGCGGATCGAGGGGAGTTGCGACGGGCGCGCCTAAATAAACGTCTCCCAAACCCATCACTAAATAGCTAGCATTAAATACAATTTCTCTGACTTGTTCGATGCTGTCAAGCCCGTTTATGCGGCGAATAAACTCAATATTGCTGGGACACCAAGGTGCATCCGATCGCACAGACTGCATATATTTTTCAATGGCCAACAGCGTCGATTCATCTTCCCAAGATAAAGGCAAGTGCACAATTCGCGCCGGCACTTCCAAATCCTCGATCGCCGGAAGTTCCGCCTCCGCCGCAATCAGCGCCTGCATTAGCTGCTGTTGCGAAATCTCGCGGCCCTCAAAGTGAATTTGGAGCGATCGCATTCCCGGCACTAATTCGATAACACCCGGCAACGGATTTGCTTTCAACTGTTCCATCAATGCGTGCGCCCGAAAACGCAAGTTTAAATTCAGCACCAATGGGCCGTATTCGACTAAAATATATTTATCCCCAGCTTGACGGTAAGTAACAGCAACCTGTCCCGGAGATTCGGGAATTTCGTGCAAAATTGGAGAGGCGGGAACTGCGGGCAATTCCTCCGCATTTTCCCCAAAAACAGGCAAGCAAAAAGTAGCAATTTGCCTATTTTGTGCTAATTCCCGCTGCAAAGCTTCAGCAAAACTCAAACAGTGAAAGCGAATGCTGTCCCCCGGTTTCAGTTGCCCGATTTTCCACAATTCCGACTGCACAATAGTAGCAGGACAGACAAAACCTCCCAAACTCGGGCCGTCAAGACCGAGAATTACAGGCATATCGCCCGTAAAATCGATCGTGCCGATCGCATAAGCATTATCGTGAATGTTAGACGGGTGCAAACCCGCTTCTCCTCCGTCTTGACGCGCCCAGGTGGGCTTCGGGCCGATCAGCCGAATGCCCGTCCGCGTCGAGTTGTAATGCACCTGCCATTCTGTAGAGAAAAACATTTCGATGTCTGACTCAGTAAAGAAATCCGGCGCGCCGTGAGGCCCGTACAAAACGCCGATTTCCCAATTCTTGCTGTAGGTGGGAATTAGTTCCGGAGGCAAAGATATTTCCGCTTCCAGAGTTGCAGTTTGAAGCAGTTTCAACACATCTCCCGGACGCAGCGTGCGGCCCGCGTGTCCGCCAAATTTGCCCAGTACAAAAGTTGATTTGCTGCCCAAATAATCCGGGACATTAAAGCCGTGCTTTACCGCTAAATAAGTGCGGTAGCCGCCGCCTTGAATGCCTTTTAACTTGAGAATGCTGCCAGCTTTTACGGGGATTGCCGTCCAAAACGGCACCGATTCGCCGTTTAGCGTTCCCTTCATAGTTGCACCAGTCAAACTAATAACTGTATCGGCATTAAAGCGCAGAGTTGGACCTGTCGCTGTGAATTCCAATCCTGCTGTCGATTCGGGATTTCCTACTAAACGATTTGCCGATCGAAATGCCAGATGATCCATCGGCCCCGAAGGCGGCACGCCAACATCCCAATAGCCAATCCGCCCCGGATAATCTTGAATGCTGCTGTAGGTTCCCCCATCCAATACATCGATCGTTAAAGGTGCGTATTCAAAAGAGTTTAAAAAGCGCGTGTTCAGTTCGCCCCGGCTGAATCGGGCATCGTCCAAAATCTGGCGGAGGTAATCTAAATTAGTTTCAATTCCCGCTATTTCACTGGCATCTAAAGCAGCTTTTAGTTTTACGATCGCCTGGGTTCGATTATCCCCGCAAACGATTACTTTGGCTAGCAGCGGATCGTAAAAAGGAGTAACCTCCGTGCCGGTTTCTATCCAACTGTCGCAGCGGACGTTTTCGGGAAACGTAACTTGATTCAGCAACCCGGAACTCGGCTGAAAATTCTTGCCGGCATCTTCCGCATAAATTCGCACCTCAATTGAGTGTCCCTGCGGCCGATAGCGGTACTCTTCTAGGGGGAACAAATCTCCCGAAGCCTGTTTTACCATCCACTCAACGAGGTCGATGTTGTTGACAGCTTCAGTAACGCCGTGTTCAACTTGCAAGCGCGTGTTGACTTCCAAAAAATAAAACTGTTTCGCATCGACATCAAATACAAATTCAACAGTACCGGCTGACTGGTAATTTACCGCTTTTCCCAACCGCACGGCTGCACCGTACAACTGGTGACGCTGTTCCTCGCTAATAGCAGGGGCGGGGGTTTCTTCTATTACTTTTTGATTGCGCCGCTGCACAGAACAATCTCGCTCGCCCAAGGCTATGACATTTCCTTTGCCATCTCCAAAAATTTGGACTTCAATATGTCTGGCTGTTTGAATGTATTTCTCTAAAAAAACGCCGCTTTGTTTAAAATTACTTTGACTCAAACGCTGTACTTTTTCAAATGCTTCTGCCAAATCTCGATCGCCAAAACAAGCTTGCAAACCGATGCCGCCGCCGCCTGCGGTACTTTTGAGCATCACCGGATAGCCGATCGCCCCAGCCGCTTTTTGGGCATCCTCCAAACTTGCTAAAAGTTCGCTTCCGGGAGTTAGCGGCACTTGATTTGCAGCGGCTATTTCCCGCGCGGTGTGCTTCAATCCAAAGCAGCGCAACTGACTCGGAGTCGGGCCGATAAATGCTATATTTTCGCTTGCACAAGCTTCGGCAAATTCAGCATTTTCGCTCAAAAAGCCGTAACCCGGATGGATAGCTTGAGCTTTAGTTTGGCGCGCAACTTCGAGAATGCGATCGAACCGCAAATAACTCTCGGCTGCGGCGGCTGCACCGATACAAACGGCTTCGCTGGCGGCGAAAACGTGCTTGGCGTGGGCGTCGGCTTCAGAGTATACTGCTACCGAAGCAATTCCGAGGCGATCGAGGGTGCGGATAATTCGGCAGGCAATTTCACCGCGATTTGCAATTAGAACTTTGTTAAACATTATGGGGGAATTGGGAATGGGGCATTGGGAATGGGGCATTGGGCATTGGGCATTGGGCATTGGGCATTGGGCATTGGGCATTGGGCATTGGGAATGGGAAATTGGGCATTGGGAATTGGGAATTGGGAAAAGTTGCAAATAAAACACGCCCTAGCCCGCCCCCAAAGGGATCATTGCAAATGGTATTCTTCAGTCAGTTTTAACTGACTTTCGCTATGAGGCAGGGGTTTAAACCCCTGCCAGACTGCCTGATTTCAGTAAAGCGCGTGTTCTCGGAGTTCCGTAAAGCGAGTGGAAAGTTGATACCAATGGTGAGCACTGCCCACCCTCCATTTACACCGCATCCCAAACAATCAACTGAATCGGCGTAGGATTGTAAGCATTGCAAGGATTGTTCATTTGCGGGCAATTAGAAATAGCAACCAGCGCGTTCATTTCGGCGCGCAAATCAACTGTACTCCCCGGATCGGAGATGCCGTCAACAATTTCTAGAGTGCCATCTTCGCTAACCGGAACATTCATAAAGAAGTTAATATTGCTGACTAAATCTCGCTTACCCAAACCGTAGGGAAGAATTGCGGCGAGGAAGTTTTCAACACAGGCGTGCTGGTATTTTTTATCTAGCCCAAACCGCACCGAATTGCTCTCGCAGCTACAGGCGCCGCCGGAGGTATCGTGCCGCCCGCAGGAGTCAGCAATTATGGTCATCATGGCTCGCCCTTCGTTGGAAATGAGTTGGCTGTTTGTAGTGACAAAGATGTTGCCTTGATTGACGATCGTATCGGCGGCGCTGTAGCGTTCGGAAGGGTCATC
This sequence comes from Microcoleus sp. Pol11C3, assembly GCF_036701485.1. Classification (NCBI taxonomy): domain Bacteria; kingdom Bacillati; phylum Cyanobacteriota; class Cyanophyceae; order Oscillatoriales; family Microcoleaceae; genus Microcoleus; species Microcoleus sp. Pol11C3. Next base: position 5,861 of record NZ_JAUBQW010000133.1, read on the forward strand.
GGCATTGTAAACTAAAAAATCTACTGCTTGATTTCCGCCTAAATCTACAATCCGGAGAATCTGTCCTTTTTTGATGACGCGAGACCAGGGATGTCTGGCGGGTAAAACTTCGTTATAAATTGCAGTTTTTGGATCGAGGATTTGTTGAGTGGTTGCAGTCATGGTTCACTTTTTGTGATGGAATTGCAGATTTTTTTACCGCCGATTCGTGCGGACTAGATTGAGTGCTGGAATCGAGTCTATTGCACGAACCAAGCATTGGTGTTGATGAAGCCGCGCACGGCTTCCGGGTTGGCGGTGCGGCACAAGTCGTCGGGTGCGGGTGCGAGGGTTTTCACAATCTGAATTTGGATGGGTTTTGGATCGTAATTTGAACCAGGATGCAGGATATGGGGGCAGTTAGAGATAATGGTCAATACGTTCATTTCAGCTCGCAAATCGATAAAACTACCCGGTTTTTCGCAGCCTTCGCGAAACTCCATCGTGCCGTCTGGTTTGACGGCAATGCGAGTAAATAAGTTGAGGTTGGGCATGATATCTTTTTTGCCCAATCCCCACCGACTTAGAGCTTTGAGGAAGTTGTCGCGGGAGTTTTTCCAGTCTCCTTCGCCGTATTTTTTGGCATTGCTAATGGCGTTGCTGCATCCTCCTAGCAAATCGTGACAGCCGGAGGTGTCTTGGGTGATGGAAAATAGGATGCGTCCCATGTCTGTGTAGATCACCATGCCTTGTTTGAGAAAGGCGTTGAATTGAATCTTGGCGGTGTCTGCTGCGTTGAAACGTTCGATCGCATTGTCGGCGTTGTAACACAGCATGGAAACGCCGCGAGAGCCTTCTAAATCGGTGATTCGCAGGGTGTTTCCCCGCTTGATGACTCCCGACCAGTACGCGCCGCCCGGTACGTTTTCTTCGATTAATACGAGGCTTGAATCGATTTGTGAGTTTGGGTCGATCGATGATAGTTGCACCATAAGTTCCTCTTGATGTATTTGGGTAGGTCAGCGAAATAAAACAATAGTATTTTGTAGCGGGACAACCCGCCCTCTCCCAAAGTAATATTTATTTCCTCTGATATCTTGCACCATTCTCAAGAACGGGCAAGATGCCCGTTCCACAAAACTCAATTTTATTGTGGAACGGGCATCTTGCCCGTTCCTAAATAGGTAATTGACAATGGTGCAAGATGTTAAGTTTCCACTTACTTAGGTTGGCCGTTGTACTGTTGCTGCGGGTGCAAAAAGTGCAACTACAAACCTATTTCTATTTAAGCAGCCATTGCAACTGCTTCCTGTCCGTGTTTCCGCATCAAATCCATGAGTTCGTCGCGGTAATCGTGGAATTTGGCGTGGCGTTTAATGCTGGGAGTGCGATCGGGCAAATTAATCGACATTTCCTTTCTCACTGTACCGGGACGAGCGCCCAAAGCATAAATCCGATTGGAAAGAAACACCGCTTCTTCGACATCGTGGGTAATCATAAAGATTGTAATCTGAGTGCGGCGCCACAAATCGAGCATGAATTCGTGCATCGATTCTTTAGTGTGGATATCCAATGCGCCGAAAGGTTCATCCATTAATAACACTTTAGGTTCAGAAGCGAGGGCGCGGGCGATCGCCACCCGCTGTTTCATCCCGCCGGACAATTCCTTCGGTAGCGACGAAGCAAACTGCGTCAATCCTACCACACTCAAATAATAGCTCGCTTGTTCGCGCCGCTTTTTCTTGGAAACGCCTTGAAGTTTGAGGCCAAACTCGGCATTTTCCTGCACGTTCATCCAAGGATAAAGAGTGTAATGCTGAAATACCATACCTCGATCCGGCCCAGGCGAAACAACTTCTTTGCCGTCAATTTTCACTTCCCCTGTTGTCGGCTTGTCCAATCCCGCAATCTGCCTCAATAGAGTAGATTTGCCCGAACCGGATGCGCCTACCGCACAGATAAATTCGCCTTGCTTGATGCTCATATTGATGTCCTTGAGGACAACTAATTTACCCTTTTTAGTTTCAAAGTTTTTGTGCAGATTGTTGATTTGCAGAAACATGAGTTTATCCTCTGTATTGTAAGTAAAAAAGTGATTTCCTTCTGCCTTCTAACACCAAATCCTCGTTAGTAACTCTTTAGTCCGCGAAGGCGGACTTCGTTTGTGTAGAAGCGGTTTCAACCGCCGAGTACGATAAGAGTTTTTAACACGGATTTGTATAACATCTGCTTACTGTTTCTGACTTGACCACTTACAAGAAACCCGCAGCAGATATTGAAAAAGCAAGTCAAAAGTCAGTCCGATCGCCCCAATGACAATCAGCCCCACAAAAATTTCATCGGTTCGGAGAAATCGACCGGCGACGCTGATCCGGCGGCCTAAGCCTTCGGTTGCAGCAATCAATTCCGAGACGATTACCAATTGCCAAGCCGCAGCTAGGTTGATGCGGCTAGCATCAAGAATTCCCGGCAAAACGTGGGGAAAAATAACTTGAGTTAGGATTTCCCAGCGATTCCCGCCCAACATATAAGTAGATTCGATCAAGTCTTTTGGAACAAACTTGACTGTATCCATCACCATCAGCGAATTGAAGAAAAAGACGCCAATAAATATCAGCGTTATTTTGGGTTCTTCGCCGATTCCCAAGTAGAGAATTAGCAGGGGAATGAAGGCTGGTGCGGGCATATATCGCATCAAGCCGAACATGGGTTCCAGCAAGGCGCGAATACTGGGAAAACTGCCCATCAGCACGCCAATTGGTATGGAAAAAACCAAGGCGAACAAAAAGCCCACTCCCACCCGCCACAAACTCGCTACTGTGTCTTTTAAAAGTTCGCGAGTGTTCCAAAGCCGACCAAATGCCTCTAAAACTTTGCCGGGGGAAGGCAAAAATTTGGGGTCTACGTTGGCGAAGGTTGTTACTAGCCACCACAGCAGCAGCGGCAGTGCGATCGATGTTACCGTTAACCCAATATTGAGGGGTTGTGGTATCTCTTCCGCAATCCGCCAGAAAACGGTGGGATTTAGGTTTTTTTGCTTGAGGTGGGATTGGATCGATCGGGGTTCGGGATTTGGTGGCATGATTTAATTGCAGAACGGTTTAGCGAGTAATTTTAGTAGGTTTTGGGGATTTAAAAAAAGGAATATTTTTGAAATTTTCTTGTGTCTGCAAAATCCTAAATTCTGCCTTCTAGCTTCTACCTTCGGCATAAGCTTTTATAAAGCGATCGTCAAATAATGTGCTAATATCTGGTTGGGTTTTTGCTAAATTTACATCTACGAGAAATTTGGTCATTTCTGCGGCCGCAAACTGCAATGATGTCATGTCACTTCCCGGTTGAAAGGCTTTCAAGTTTTCCTCGATCGTAAATATCTTAGTGCCGTTTTCATATTCTTTGTATTCCTCGACGCTGACTCCGGCGCGGTTGGCTAGAATTTCGTAAGATTTCTCTTTATTTGATTTCATATATTCCAAGGTGGCAAACCAGGAATTGACCAGGGCTTGCACTCGATCGGGGTGTTCGCCGATAAACTTTCGCGTGAATACCAAATGGTCGGAAATCGCCCCCGGAAAATCTTTTGAACTAAACAGTTCCTTGCTGTTCGATCGTTTTAATGCTTGCGTGGTAAACGGCGCAAATACTGCCACCGCATCGACTTGCCCTCCTACGAAAGCTGCCGCAGCTTTGCCAGTTTCCAGCGGTACAAATTGAATGTCCCGCACTGATAAACCTGCTTTTCTCAGCCCTAACAGCAATAAAAAGTGATCGACTGTACCTTCCTCTGCTGCAACTTTTTTGCCTTTTAAATCGGCAACGGAATTGATGCCTTCGGCGACAATCACTTTGTCATTTCCAGTCGAGTTGTCGTTGACTAAAACAATTACTTGGTCGGCGCCGCCCGATATGGAGTTTACTGTATCGCCCAGGGTTTGGCTATTAGCATTTATCTGTCCTGCTGTGAGGGTGCTGATCGATTCTAAGTAGCCGTCAAACCATTTTAAGTCTACAGCAACATTGTTGGCTTCAAATATCTTTTGTTCTTTGGCAATTTGCCAAGGAAACCAGCCGGGCCACGCGCTGAATCCGAGGCTAACTGCATCAGCACTTACTGAAGAAGCTGCTTCGCTTTCTGTCGTGGTTTTGATATAAATTGCCGGGTTGACGCAGCCGACAGCGAAAAACAAAGTGATGAAAAATAGGGCGCAGTAGGATAAGGGCGATCGCGTTATTTTTGGGGAGCAATATCGGATATTCATAGCATATTATGGTTGCTGGTTAGAGGTGAATATGTCGATCGAGCTTTTGCACCTTCTTTGGCTTCCTTAGCTGCCGCAAACCCCCTTGATATACAAGGATAAAGCCCGAGAGCTAACGAACCGAGTCTTGATGACCGATCGCGTTTCTCCCGGGCTTTTATCCCGCCGTGTAACTGGCTAGTGTTTCCCTCAAATTAATAAAATATTGGGATGACCAGTCTGCTTCTCTCGGACCAGCACTTGAACTGTCTAAGCTGACTTAGAAACTGATTCAAATCGGAACCCTAGAAGCGGTTAAATTTTTCGTTTTTTGTCTGTATAAGTCCTGTTTGCAACCCAAGGAGTTATTCGAGACTTTTGGTAACAGCAATGCACTTAGCTTTTTGTAAGGTAAGCATACTGTAGCGTGCAATCATACTAGATTGCTCTGTTTCAAACCGTAACAGCAAACTTGATGCGAAAATGTGTAAAATGTTACAAAAAACTGTTTTTCTTGAATTTGTCAAATTAAAATTTTGGGAATATTAAACTGGGCGATGAGACGGGGTGATTGGAAATCGCGAAGTTTACCTGCACATAAAGACGAAACCCGCAAGGTCATGGTTGAATATTTCTTGAGAAATACTTTGCTCCCTCGACTAGATGCGAGGACGATCGACAATGCGGTAAACTAACATCCTATTTGTAATAACTGAGATGTTCCACCATTCTCAATAAGCCTTTTATGGGCGGGCAGGATGCCCACCCCACAAGAAGAAAGAAATACACTCTTTGTGGAACAGGCATCTTGCCTGTTAAGCGAGAATGGTACTCTTCGGTGAGTAATAACATCGCCAAACACAGCCTGTGAAGTCAACTCTTCAATCTAAAATCTAAAATCTAAAATCTAAAATCTAAAATCGACTGACGGTGCATTATGGAAAAAGTTAACTACAGTCACAGTCTCGACATTCATTCGCTGCTCGATCGCTACCGCACCGGCTCGATCGCGCCTGCAGATGCGATCGCCAGCGTGTACGATCGGATCGAACGCTATGCAGATCCGGCAGTATGGATTTATTTAGCACCGCAGGCGGAAACCCTCGAACGCGCCAAAGCTTTGGAAAACCTAGACCCGCAACAATTGCCGCTGTACGGGATACCTTTTGCGATCAAAGATAATCTCGATTGGGCGGGCGTTCCGACTACGGCAGGATGTCCTGCGTTTGCTCGCACTCCAGCGCGATCGTCCGCAGTCGTAGAGCGCCTGTGCGCGGCAGGTGCGATCGCGATCGGCAAAACAAACATGGATCAGTTTGCCACAGGATTAGTGGGAACCCGCACGCCTTATGGAGTTTGTCACAATCCGTTCGATCGGTGCTACATTCCGGGCGGATCGAGTTCCGGTTCCGCAGCAGCAGTCTCCGCCGGATTGGTGAGTTTTGCTCTGGGTACCGATACCGCAGGCTCCGGGCGGGTTCCCGCTGCTTTTACCAACATTGTCGGGCTGAAGCCAAGTTGCGGCTCGCTCAGCACCCGCGGCCTGCTGCCGGCGGTGCGATCGCTCGATTGCGTTTCTGTGTTCGCTCTCACCTGTGCGGATGCGGCCTCCGTGCTGCAAGTAGCCAGCGGTTTTGACGCTGAGGATGCGTTTTCTCGTCGCCCTGAAACCAAAGTTTTGCCGGATTTATCCCGCTTGCGGGTGGGAGTTCCCGGAGACGGCGAACTCGAATTTTTCGGGAATGCAGAAGCCGAACAGCGCTACCGGGAGGCGATCGCGCGCTTGCAATCTTTGGGCTGCACGATCGCACCTATTGACTTCAAACCCTTTGCGGATGCTGCCGAATTGCTCTACGGCGGGCCTTGGGTAGCAGAAAGGTTGGCTGCGATCGGCGATTTCCTCGACGCGCACCCAGATGCGATCGATCCGATCGTGTACGAAATTATCAGCGGCGGCAAACGCTACGATGCCGTCTCTGCCTACCGCGCGTCATACCAGTTAGCTGAACTTCGCCAGCAGGCAGACATTCAGTGGCAGTCAATGGATGTGTTGGCTGTTCCCACCACTGGTACGATTTATACTGTCGCAGAAGTTGCAGCCGAGCCGATCGCGATCAACACTAATCTCGGGCGCTACACCAACTTTGCGAATTTGCTCGATTTGTGCGCGATCGCATTTCCCAGCGGGTTTCAAAGCAACGGATTGCCCGCAGGATTGACACTGATGGCTCCTGCGTGGCACGATTTATCGCTCTGCCGCCTGGGAGGTGCTTTCCACGATCGCTTGGGGGGAACTTTGGGCGCAACCGGTCTGGCGCTGCCAACCCTCCCGGAATCCACCATCGCAGCCAAATCTGCCTCAGAAGAACGAGTCAAAATAGCCGTAGTTGGGGCTCATTTGAGCGGTGAACCGCTGAATTATCAACTAATCGAGGGGGGAGGTATTTTAGTTCGCGCCTGCCGTACCAGCCCGATTTACAAGCTATACGCTTTGACGGGTACTGCTCTGGGCAAGCCGGGATTGGTGCGTCAGATAGAGGGCGGTAGCGCGATCGAGGTGGAAGTTTGGGAGTTGTCGATCTCCGCTTTCGGCGGATTTGTCGCTAAAATTCCCTCGCCCTTGGGAATTGGTACGCTGGTGTTGGAGGACGGCTCGACGGTGCAGGGCTTTTTGTGCGAACCTTATGCTGTGGCGGGTGCGATCGATATTTCTCATCTGGGCGGTTGGCGAGCTTATAACCTCCGCTTTTAAGCTAAGTTAGAATTGCAAATTTCTACCCATTTTCAAAATCATGCCATCAGCAGTGCCAGCTAAGATCGTAATCACAAGCCCAACCCCCACCAGCGCGGGTACCAGTCCCGGAGGGGCATCTGGCGGCAGGAGGGGCACCAGCGGCCCCGACTCCCTCAGCGGTAGTGGGGGCGCTGACTTGATATTCGGTTTGGGAGGCCCTGACAGCATTTTCGGCTTAGCGGGAAACGATTCTCTCTACGGCGGCGACGGCGATGACTCAATGCTGGGCGACACTGGCAATGACATACTGTTCGGCGGTGCCGGCCGCGACAGCGTTTTGGGCGGCGTGGGCGACGATACTTTCTACGGTGGCAAAGGTTCTGACTCGGTAAGCGGTGAGGACGGCAATGATTTGCTGTTTGGCAACCAAGACAGCGATACTTTGTTGGGCGGCGCGGGGAATGACACGTTGTTTGGGGGTGCCGGCGATGACTCGCTGTTGGGTGGCATCGGCGATGACTGTTTATCGGGCGATCGCGGGCGAGATACTTTAACTGGTGGCGCCGGAAACGATACTTTTGCGATCGGGCGTTTGGCAGACGGGGATGTGATTACAGATTTTACTGATGGTATTGATCAAATTCGCTTGGCTGCCGGCCTTACTTTTGCTGAACTCACCATTTCGGCTGGGGCCGGAACTTCGCCGAGTACAATTATTCAGCTTACAAGCAGTAAAGAAACTCTGGGTACTTTATTCGGAGTTGCCCGCACTTCTATCAGTCAGGCGGACTTTATTTTTTAATGGGTAATTGGGAATTGATAATTGGGTTGGTGGGTACTTTGTAGTTTTAAGTTTTCAATGTTGAACTTTTTAACTCAAAACCGCTTTCCCGTTACGAATAACGTTAGCTTTCGCGATGCGAAGGAAAGCAGTCTCAAAATTTTTCATCTTCCTTTTTCCTGCTTCCTTCTTCCCTCTTCCTGACATCCGTTACATCTGTTACAAAATCCGTTGCCGCACTTCCTAATGACTACTGACGGTTTTCTCAATCTCAACAAACCTGCGGGCATGACATCTCACGACTGCGTGGGGCGAGTGCGCCGGCTATTGAAACTCAAGCGAGTCGGACACGGAGGAACCCTCGATCCTGCTGTGACTGGCGTTTTACCGATCGCCCTGGGCAAAGCAACCAGACTGCTGCAATATCTCCAACACAATAAAGCTTATCGAGGTACAATTCGGTTTGGCTTAACTACTGCTACTGACGATTTAGAAGGAGAAATTATCCATTCTCGACCGGTGCCGGAGTTGAGTTTGGAAAAAGTGCAAGCTGCACTGCCAAATTTTCTAGGAAAAATCGAGCAATTTCCGCCGAGTTTTAGTGCGGTTCAGGTGGGAGGAAAACGCCTTTATGAGTTAGCTAGAAAAGGCGAAACTGTAGAAGTGGCTGCTAGAAATGTTGAGGTTTTTCGGCTGGAAATCTTGGATTGGCGGCCGGGGGATTTTCCTGAATTGGATTTGTCGATCGCCTGCGGGGCGGGTACTTACATTCGGGCGATAGCGCGGGATTTGGGTGCGGTGTTGAATACAGGCGCTACTTTGGCTTGTTTGACTCGCACCGAAAGTAGCGGTTTCTCGATTGAGGAAAGTCTCAGTTTTGAGGAATTAGAACTGCAATTGCAGGAGGATAAATTCTGCCCGATTTTGCCATCGGCGGTTTTGGGACATTTAGGCGCGATCGTCCTTTCCCCTGAATATACCAAACGCTGGTTTCAAGGACAACGCCTCCCGATTCCCGAAACGCCGATCGGGGAAGAGGAGGAAAGTAGCCACAACCCAATACCCCAACCTCCCTATCCCTTGCAGGTTTACGATCGAGACGGTAAATTTTTAGGTATCGGTCAAGTAGCGAACTCAGAGACAAGTACCATATTATCTCCTCAAATTGTGCTTTAGCTCTCTAAAATAAAAAGTAAAATAGGTATAATTGGTACGGGAAAAGTTGACGAAAATATAACCGCTGGGAATGCTCTCGATTCACCTAGTTTACAGCGGTACGGGACGAGATTTTGTTATTAATCTAATCGAATCGCTGAGGTAAAAATTGTGAAAATATTGCTAATCGGATTAATTCGAGGCTACAAAATGGGGATTTCTCCTTACCTGCCTAACGCCTGTAGATTTCAACCAAGTTGTTCGCAATACGCGATCGAAGCAATAGAAAGATTTGGGCCGACCCGCGGCAGCTCAATGGCCGTTAAGCGAATTTTGCGCTGTCATCCTTTTCATGTAGGGGGTTACGATCCAGTACCTCCCAAAGATAGCGAGGGCAATTAGTTATTAGTTAAAAGCCGGATTTTAGTGATTAGTTAATAGTGCAAATATGCCTGGCATCCTCATGGCTAAAACTACCGAGGGGAATCACTCCCTGATGGGGTCAAATTCTCACAATGAGTGGTGTTTTTTAACCCAACTTCAGTAATATTACTGTTATCTTTCAAAACTCAGCAGCTATATAATGGTACAAACAGAGTACAGGGGATGCGAGTTGATATGTCTGCTACCGCAATCGGATACAAAATGTTGTCCCATACTCTGGCTGTACTCAGCCAGAAACAAGCAACGGGGAAACTGCTGTTAGAGCAAGGGGAGCAACAATGGCAACTTTACTTTTTTCAGGGTTGTTTGGTGTATGCCACGGGAGGATCGCACAGATCGAGGCGCTGGTATAGGGCGATCGGGCAACACTGTCGAAACTTTCAAGTGGATCTCAGAGACCTCGATGCTGGAGAACTCTGGGAATATCAACTGCTTCAGCGAGGGCTAGCAGCCAGCGAAATGAGTCTGGAACAAGCAAAGGCGATCGTCCGCACCAGCCTTTCCGAAGTGTTATTTGCTCTGATCGGTCAATCGGGTTTGCGCCGAGAGTGGCGTCCGTCCCAGAAATATTTTTCTACACTTACCTCTTCTTTACTGCTGTCTTTGACGGAAGTAGAGAAGATTATGTGCTCTACACAACAAATTTGGCAGAAGTGGAAAGAAATGGGTCTGTGGCTGGTAGATCCAGAACAAGCACCGCTTTTAAAAGCGTCGGCCCAGTTGGAGGAAAATCGATTTAGTTCTAATTCTTTGATCGCTTTGGCTAACGTATTTAACGGCGAGAATACTCTTTGGGATATTGCATTTAAGAAAAAGCAGTGCGTGACAGTGGCAACTCGCGCTTTAGTTAATTACATGAAGCAAGGTTTAGTAAATTTCCGAACAGTACCAGACTTGCCGTCACCTATAGAACAGTGGCGCCTTGCCGCGGCAATGTCTGGGCCGGGTCGCCCTTTGATTGCGTGTATCGATGACAGTCCGACAGTATGCGAATTTTTAGAGCAAATTTTATTGCCGGAGGGGTATCGAGTCCTAAAAATTCAAGACCCGATGCAGGGAGTGGGCATCCTCGCCAAACACAAGCCTGCTTTAATTTTTATGGACGTGGTAATGCCCAAGACAAGCGGCTTTGCTTTGTGCAATTTTTTGCGGAAGACACCGGCTTTTCGGGAAACTCCGATCGTGTTTTTGACTGGTCAAGACAGTATAATTGACCGCACGCGAGCGAAATTGACAGGTGCTTCCGATTTTTTGAGGAAGCCAGCCAATCCCGAACAGGTTTTGCAAATAGCTGACAAGTATTTGAAGGTAAAAGGCGATCGCTACCCTTTAGCAATTCGCCCAGATGATTTACTCAATTCACGACAGCTTACCTTGGCAAATTATTGAACCAAAATTCAACTCAAAAAGCATCGCTTATTGGGTGCGTCCGCCTCCGGGGCACCCTACTAAAATATAAAATTTAAAATGGTATAATCCATCAAACTAGATATATTAATTATGAGCGATCGCACCCCGCAGGTGAGCGTAGTAATTCCGGCTTACAACTGCGCGGATTACGTCGGCCAAGCAGTAGATAGCGTGCTGCACCAAACAATTGCTGACTGGGAAATTATTGTAGTAGACGACGGCTCACGAGACGACACCAGATTAGTTTTAGAGAAATATGGCGATCGAATTCGCTACATTTACCAACAAAATCAAGGAGTTTCGATCGCCAGAAATCGTGGCATCGAGCTAGCGCGAGGAGAATTCATCGCCTTTCTAGATGCTGACGACTACTTTTTTCCCTACAAATTAGCCGCACAAATGGCTGTATTTGCAGCGAAACCAAATCTAGGAATAGTCCACAGCGGCTGGCGTCTAGTTAATAGTATAGGCGAACCACTAAAAGATGTCAAACCCTGGAAAAACGTCCCTAAATTAGACTTAGAAATGTGGCTCAGGTGGAAACCAGTATTACCCAGCGCGATGGTATTTCGCCGGCATTGGTTAGAGTGTGCAGGCGGATTTGACCCTCGATTTCCGCCGGCGGAAGATACAGATTTAGTGCTGCGTTTAGCCTTAATGGGATGCGAAGCAGAGTGGCTGCAGCAAGTAACTGTTTGCTACCGCCAGCACGAACAAAGCGCCATGTACAAAGGTTTACCCCAGGCTAAATCCCTCGCCGCAGTCATGGACAATTTTTTTTCCCGCCCCGAATTGCCGGAGAAAATACGTTTGTTGGAAAAGCAAATCAAGTACAGTACCTTAGTTTGGATTGCTTGGTATTTGCACCGCACCGGTCATTCTGTTGAGATGGTAGAATTTTTGCAGCGTTCATGGAATTATACGCCTTATTTGCCTGTGGAAACAGTAATTAATTGGGTGGAATGTTTCGCCGAATTTTCGCAGGAGGCTGGCAATGAATTGGATGCAGATTTGTTAGCTCAATCTCCCGAATGGCAGCAATTAATGCAGTGGACAATTCTCAGTTGCAGCTTTGCGTAAGGACTTAAGCTGTTGCACATTTAAACTGTGATACAAGCATTGCCCTTATTTTTGATTTTGCGACCCCATTTAATTATTAATT
>NZ_JAUBQW010000134.1:0-17472 GCF_036701485.1 Microcoleus sp. Pol11C3
GCCTTATCTTTAGTTGAGTTTGAATATATCGGTCGCTCCTATTCATAGTTTGCGATCGATTATTCAGCAAGCCCTACTTACTAATCTTTTTGAGGACTTACGCATCAAACGGCTAAAAACCGGGTTTCTTCCTAAATGCGTCGTTGCCACATCCGAGAAACCGGGTTTTTTTCGTAAGTCCTATTTTTAAATGCCAGCCCCCGGAGCGGCTTCAGCACCCATTTCTAAAACTGTACCGCGAAGAAAATCAATTTGCTGCTGAAAGTCCATGCCCTGAACCTTTCCTAATAAAGCTTTTCCTGCTTCGGGAAGTTGATAGTCGGAAGGCACAGGAATAATAGTTCCTTCGTCCATTCCTACTGCTAGGAAATACCAAAAAGCCAGTTTGGTTTCAGGGCTCATCGAGCCGTACATCCGGCTGAGTTCAGTATTGGCTTTTGAGGCAATGTCGCGCATTACTTGTAGTTGTGCTTCGTGGGGCAGCGGTTTAACTTGCTCGAACAAACCCTGAGCGATTTCCGAACCCGAAGCACCGGGAGCCGCTGGTGTTATTGACTTGCCCATTTCGGTGTAAACAAACCACAGCACACCTAATTGGTCGTCTACACTCAAGCTCTGGATATCTGCTTTTCCTTGGTCGTAAGCACCGGCAGTAGTAAATGTCATTCAAGCCTCCAAAATAATATGTATTGCTCAGTTTTCTTCTTTTTGAGAAAACTTTTGTTTGCTACTTAAGTTAAAGTACCTAATAAATATTGATGCGAGAATCTTGCTTAAGACAGAGATGATCCCGGACATAAGTTCGGGGAGTAAATTCACCACAATTGGGAAAAATTGCAACCAAAGGATGAGGAAAATTTGACAAAATTGTTGTTAGCGGAGCTCATGATTAGCATTGTTTAGCCGATCGACGATCGCCTATAATCGCACCAGACCTGTATTGAGGTGCTGTTATGTCGATCGCAACTGCAAAACGCTTCACCATAGCGGAATATCACCGCCTGACAGAACTGGGGTTCTTTAGTGAGGACGATCGAGTTGAATTAATCAAGGGAGAACTTGTCAACATGGCTGCTAAAGGTACGGCTCACTCTGTTTGCGAGACACGCTTGGAACGCGAGTTATTTAAGCTGCTGGGAGAAAGGGCGACCCTGCGGGGGCAACAACCGATTATTCTGCCTAATGACAGCGAACCAGAACCCGATCGCGCGATCGTGCAAAATCGCCCGGATGACTATTTATCCTGTCACCCCACTGCTGCGGATATATTGTTATTGATTGAGATTGCGGATTCTTCTTTGAATTACGACAAACAAGTCAAGTTGCCCCTTTATGCTGAAGCGGGTATCTCTGATTATTGGATATTTAATTTATTAGAAATTTGTTTGGAATGTTACAGCGAACCTTATCAGAATTCCCAAGGCCAATTTGGTTATCGCGTCAAGAGAATTTTTCTGCCTAACGAGACAGTTGCCCTGCCTAATTTTGGGGATTTCTCCCTCGATTTATCTAAAGTATTTCCTCCTAGTTTTCTCGGCGAATAGAATTCGCTACAGAAACAAAGTCCGCCGCAGTTGACGTGGCAGGATGTAGGGTCGGGTGGACTAAAAAAGCCGGGTGTCACTCAAAGAAAATAGGCTGGCTATTTGCCAGCCTAGAATCAGGAGAACTTTATTTCCAATTCGTGGAAAGTCTAGCTAAACAAACCCGAAATCCCGTTGACTGCTATGGCTCCAGCCAAAGCCGAAACAACTACAGAAGTCAGAGCCGTACCGAACAGCCACCAAGCAGCAGTTGCTGCGGCTTCGCGCGCATCTTCTGCTTGCTGCTTGGCCTTGTTTTTGAGCTGTTTGATGCGTTTTTTGGCTTCAGATTGCAGGCGTTCCGAGCGCAATAAAACGCTGTCCCGGGCTCCTTCCATTTGGTCAACAATTCGGTGCGCGTCAGTCTCGGAAATATCGGAACGAGAACTCAGCAGGGCAACTAAAGTACCGCGATCGAACTCACCTAAACGCTCTTTAATCGCGTCAAATCCGGCCTGCGGGTCGTCAAACACTTTGCGGAAGTCGCGCTTGATGCCTTCGTAGTTGAGTTCTGGTCGCTCCAGCGAATTGAGGTAATCCCGGATTTTCCCGAAAATACCATCCATTGCTGACTGAAACTTGTCCTGAACCATTTGAACTTGTTCGACAATTTGGTTGCGGACAGATTCAATTTGGTCGGCAATTCTGTTAGCTTCCTCTTGCGAGATGTCTTCCCGCTGCGATAGCAGTGCTACCAGAGTATCGCGGTCAAAGTGCTTCAGGCGATCACCCAAACTTTGCATCCCCGCTCCCGGCTCACTAAACAGCAACTGCAAATCGCGTTTGATGCTTTCAGGATTGAGTTCTTCCTTGTCCGTATTCCGCAAGTAATTTTCCAAACTTCCTTGGAAATCCCGGACTGTTTTTTGAGCGCGAGAAGCCAAGCGGCGGGGCGATTTCACGATGCTGCGAATCGAATCTTGCACGCGATCGATCGTCCGATTGATCTGTTCTTCGCTCAAATCTTCCCGCTGGGAAAGCAGCTTCACCAAAGTTTCGCGATCGACCTGAGAAAGTCTTTCCCGAAGTGCCAATGCACCCTCTTTCGGACTTTCAAACAATTTGGTCAAATCCCGATTGATGCCTTCAGGATCGAGTTCTTCCAGGTTAGTATTCCGCAGGTACTCGCCAATTTTTGCAGTAACTTCTTCGTACTGCTCCTTAGCTTTATCTGCAACTATTTGCGGGGCGTGGATAATGTTGTCGCGCACAGATTCCATCCGGTCGATCGCCTGATTTATCTGTTCTTCGCTGAGGTCTTGGCGCTGTGACAGCAACTGCACCAGCGTATCGCGGTCGAATTGAGACAAGCGTTCTCTCAGCGATTTAAATCCGGCTTCCGGGTCGCTTAAAAGCGTTTGAAACTCGCGCTCGATCGCTTCAGGATTGAGTTCTTCCTTATTAGTATTGCGGAGATAGTCTTCTACCTTTTGCCGCAATTCTTGCGCTTTGGATTGCGCTTGCTCTTGCAATTCTTGAGCTTTAGACATCACGCGATCGCGCGAACTCTCCAGTCTGCCGATTAACTGATCGGCTTCCTCTGGACTGAAATCCTCCCGCTGACCGAGCAACTGCACCAAGGTATCGCGGTTAAACTGAGACAGGCGATCGCGCAAAGCCTCAAAACCAGCATCCCGGTCTTCCAAAAGCGCTTGGAAATCCCGCTCAATACCTTCAGGATTCAATTCTTCCTTGCCAGTCGATCGCAAATAATTCTCAATCCGGCTCCGCAAATCTTGAGACTGTTCTTCACCAGCAGCAGCTTGCACAATTTCCAACACTTCTTGTCGGACACCTTCAAGCTGTTCGGCAATTTCCGTCACCTGTTCAGGAGCAAACCCCTCGCGGCGGCCCAGAATCCCTACAAAATAATCGGGATTAAACTGCTCTAACTGGCGCAAAACAGCTCCCGGAGAAGCTTCCGGGTCGTAAATCACATTCCTAAATTCCTGCTTGATTGTCTCCCGGTTGAGATGCCAAGGTTGGGTATTCAGCAAGTAGTTTTCCACATCAGCCTTACCTGTATTGAAAGGCAGCGCAGGCACTTTATCGCCCACCTTAGAAGCTAAAGATTTAGCTTGTTCCGTCCCTTTTGCTGTCAGTTGCAGCAACTGACCAGAGATTTTTTCAACATCCAAATCAGACAAATCCGTCCGCGACAAAACAGTGCCCATAAGAGCTTCGACACCCAACTGCATCGCTCGCTTCATGCCGCCTGAACCCGATTCCGATTTGTTTTCCCTACTTTGCAGAATTTGAGACAGCTTGGCGTTGAGTTCGTCCGACTTCAGCAAATCGGGAGCCGCAAACTTGAGAAAATCAACCAACTCTAAATTCGGGTCTTTCTTCTCTTGCTGCTTGCCGAATGTTTGCTTCCAAACGCCTTCGAGTTGGTCGGCAACTTGAGTTATTTCCTCCGCAGAAAAGTCAGTGCGACTCTTAACTAAGTCCACAAAAGTCTGGCGGTTAACATTCTTCAGAACGTCACTTCCCGCAATAGATTTGATATCTGCATCGCCCAGCAACTTTTCAAATTGACCGCGAATTTCCTTAACATCTAGTTTCGGTAACTGCAAAGAACCCACATAATCTTGCAGTGTTTCGCGAATGCTATCCGGGTCTACCGCCGAACTCAATTCGCGGCGGACAGCGGCAACAGATGCCTCTACAGTATTGACCATTTGGTCGCTAGCCATCTTCCCGCCGATCGCTGCACCCGCAGTACCCATGACGCCTTGAACGCCTGAAAAAGCAGTTTTTATCAAGGAACCGATCATGGAACCGACGGCGCTAGAACCGAGCCACACCAGGGTTAAAAAGTACGCAGCCCAGATGACCACACCAATAATTGCCGCTCCGTCTACGCTGGCAATTGAAGTTAGTTTGACCGCCAGAAAACAAGCCAAAAATAAAGCTAGGTTAACTGTGACTAAAATCCAACCCCCGACTAAACCTTCTATTTTCCGAACTTTACTGCCTAAACTTTCTGACTCATCATCGTCATCGTCGGGTAAAGCCTCGTCCCAATTTGAGATTTTGGCTGCGATCGAGAAATTTGTTAACAGGAATTGGAAGCCGAAAGCCATGATGACTCCGGCGATTAATGCCACGAAAAACTGAGGGCTTAAAAACATCAGACCTCCGATATCGGGGTGATTAAATGGCACATCTATTTCTACTGGCATTTCTACTGGCATTTGGCCCCTATTGAGTTGGGGAGTGTACAGCGACATTAATAACTCGCTTTGAAACATAATTTACCTCCTTAATTTTTATGCCTAACTCGGCATAGCGAAAATTGCCCCCCAACTTTTTTCTAGGGGTGTTTGTAATCTTTAGATGAGGTTTTGTTTGGGTTCGGCTTTATCTTACGGAAGCCCTTATTAGTGACATTGAGATGAGTGGTAACTCAGTTCTATAGTGATCTCATCCTTACTGCTTATTATGGCTCTGGAAGCTAAAAAATAAATCCGTCTAAAGTCAGAAATTACTTTTTAAGGGATTGGTAGCAGCAGAGTTCGCATAAAACGGGCAAGTTTGAGGCGGGGGCTATCCCCACCAATTATCAATAGTAGTAAAGTGCGATGTGATGCACTCTACATATCGTAGAGTGCGCTACCGAATTAGGATTCCGTTGGATTTTCAAGCTCAAAACGAGCGAGTAATTGCGATCGATTGAGCTGCATAATCAGTCGTTGGCGAGCGAGGGTTTCTAAATCTAATTACAGGCAATTCAACAAACATGATATCGGGTGCGCCGCAGCCTAGGCTACGAATTTTTGCCGCAGCATTTACCCTCACAGTTGCGAATGCTACGAATGCAGCCGTACTCCTCGAAACGTTGACTGTGTTTGCGAACAGTAGGATAGGCTAGTAAATATAAGGGAATTCCGATTAGTTGGTAAAGCAATCGACCAGCAGCATGAACAATATCCCACATTTCGCTTGAATTAGGTTCTTGAACAAACTCTCCTATTTCATCTTTTAAGGCAAGCCACTGAGATTGCAGAGTAGGAGGGTGACAATTATCAAATGCTGCCATACCTTTTTGGTAGTTTAGAAAAATTTTATTCATATATTTAATCAAATCTGGCTCCCCTCTGATAATATCAGAAGTTAATCTGAGATTACAATCATCCGGTATTTTAAGGAAATTAGCTATGCGACTCTCTCAAATGCTTTTTGTCACCCTGCGGGAAGACCCAGCAGAAGCAGAAATTCCCAGCCACAAACTATTACTGCGTGCGGGATATATCCGGCGCATCGGCAGCGGAATTTACGCTTATCTGCCCTTAATGTGGCGTGTACTCAAAAAAGTCTCCCAAATTGTGCGCGAAGAAATGGACGCTACCGGCGCTCAAGAATGCCTCCTTCCGCAACTGCAACCGGCAGATTTGTGGCGGGAATCCGGCCGCTGGGACACCTACACTCAAGCGGAAGGTATTATGTTTTCCATGACAGACAGGCAGCAGCGAGAATTGGGACTGGGCCCTACTCACGAAGAAGTGATTACTACAATTGCTAAAGATATGATTCGTTCCTATCGGCAATTGCCAGTACATCTTTATCAAATCCAAACTAAGTTTCGCGATGAAATTCGCCCGCGTTTTGGGTTGATGCGCGGTCGCGAATTTATTATGAAAGATGGCTATTCTTTCCACACTAACGAAGAAAGTCTGAAAAAAACTTATCAGGATATGGCTCAAGCTTATAGCAATATGCTGCGCCGATCGGGCTTGCAATTCCGAGCAGTAGATGCTGATTCGGGAGCAATTGGCGGTTCTGGTTCTCAAGAGTTTATGGTGTTGGCTGAAGCGGGAGAAGATGAAGTTCTTTATACTGAAGATGGTCAGTATGCAGCTAATGTGGAAAAGGCTGTATCGATGCCTGTTGATGCGGAATCGTCGCCCTTTGCAACGTTTGAAAAGCGGGAAACGCCGGGAACTGAAACAATTGATAAACTTTGCAAGTTTTTGAAATGTTCTCCCACGCAAGTTGTCAAAAATGTGCTTTACCAAGCTGTGTACGACAATGGTATTACAGTCTTGGTATTGGTAAGCATTCGCGGCGACCAAGATGTGAATCAGGTAAAGTTGCTGAATGAGTTGACGAAGTTAGCGGGCAATTATCAAGCTAAAACTGTTTTATTTTTGACTGTTCCGGATGCGGAAGCTCAGCGGAAATGGGCGGCTAAATCTTTACCTCTTGGTTATATGGCTCCCGATGTTGCTGATGATTATATCGCTGGGAGTAAGGAGGTAAACTCTAAGTTTTTGCGTTTGGTCGATCGCACTGCTGTTGACCTGACAAACTTTGTCACCGGTTCAAACGAATCAGGATACCACGTTGTCGGGGCCAATTGGAACAAAGAATTTCCGCTACCAGCAACGGTTGTAGGTGTCAGAACAGCCAAAAAGGGCGATCGGGCAGTGCACAACCCCGAACAAACCTTGCAAAGCGCCAGAGGCATCGAAGTGGGCCACATCTTCCAATTAGGAACCAAATACTCCCAAGCAATGGGCGCCACCTACACTAGCGAACAAGGCGAAGAAATGCCCTTTGTGATGGGCTGCTACGGCGTCGGCGTGTCGCGGCTAGCTCAATCTGCCGTAGAACAATCCTACGACAAAGACGGGATAATTTGGCCAGTGGCGATCGCCCCGTATCACGCCATCATTAGCATCCCCAATATTTCCGACGCCCAACAAGTAGAAGTCGCCGAAAAACTCTATGCCGAACTCAACCAATCTGGCATTGAAACCTTACTCGATGACCGTGACGAACGAGCAGGAGTTAAATTCAAAGATGCTGATTTAATCGGCATTCCCTATCGGATTGTTCCGGGTCGTTCGCTGAAAACAGGCAAAGTTGAAGTGGTGGAAAGAGCAACTCACAAATCCCATGAAATTCTTGTTGATGAAGTAAATTATACTTTAAAACAGTGGATAGAAGCCGCCATCAAATAAGCCTTTTTCACCAGTAAGGTGCGCGCACCGCGCACCTACATTTAGGCTCAAAATGTACGCGGTGTACACCCTACATTAGCTCCCCTCTTGGGAGCATCTCAATGAAAGCACCCAGCTAGAAATTGGAGACAGGAGGCAGGATGCACGAGGAAAGTGGAAGAAAGAAGGAGCCAGAAGAAGTGTTTTTACAAATATGAGATGCTCCCCCCCTCTTCCTTCTTCCCTCTTCCTTCTTCCTTCTTCCTTCTTCCCTCTTCCTTCTTCCCTCTTCCCTCTTCCTTCTTCCTTCTTCCTTCTGATGTGAAATTCCCTAAAACTTAACACTCGATATGAATCTGAATTTAAATCAGTTTCTTCGATTCCCTCAATCCCGAATTGGGCGGTACTTAGCCCAAGTAACTGTCGTTGCGGTCGCTTACGCCGTGGGGGCGAGGCTAGCAATTTCAATTCAAGGTGTTAGTCCCTTCGCTTCCTCGGTGTGGCCACCCGCAGGAATTGCACAAGCCGGACTTTTATTGTTTGGGAGTAAAGTCTGGCCTGCCATTGTTTTGGGTACATTTTTGCTCAATTTGGTTAACCCAAGTGAACAGATATTTGCACTTTGGCTGGGAGGAAACGCCGGGGCAATTCTGCAAGCGGTTTTTGCAGTAACTGCCCTGAGCTGGTTCCGATTTCGTCCCTCTCTCGAACGTTTGAAAGATGTAATTAATTTAATCTTGTTTGGCGGTCTAATTGCTACTCAAATCAGTTGCACTATTGGCGCATTTTCTCTGTATTTAGCGGGCAAAATAGAGTGGAGCGAGTATTGGTCTGCTCGATGGAATTGGTGGTTAGGAGACACCATGGGAGTTTTAATTATAAGTCCCTTAATTTTAATATTTATTCGTCCTCAAGTAACCGCCAATCGTTTAAAAATACAAACAGAAACCAAGAAAGCTTATTTAATTGAGCGAGGAGTATGGTTAATATTATTGATCGGGGTGAGCTGGCTGGTATTTGAGTCGAAACATGAAGCTTCGATTTCTCGTTATCCCCTGGAATATTTACCGTTTCCTTTGATCATGTGGGCTGCGCTTCAATTCGGTCAGCGAGCCGCTGTCCTAGCATCGTTTATTGTCTCAATCATCGCAATTTTTGGCAGTTCTCATGGAGGGGGCCCCTTCACAGCCAAAGCCGAAAATATCAATCAGGCTATCTTATTTTTGCAAGCTTTTATGGGTGTAATTACGATTACCTCGCTGTTATTGGCAGCAACAGTCGCTGAACGTACATCAGCGGAGTATTCTTTACGAGAGAGCGAAATTAAATATCGAGAATTGGTGGAAAATGCTAACAGCATTATTCTGAAACTGGATGCTGAGGGCCATATTACTTTTTTTAACGAATTCGCCGAAAATTTCTTTGGTTACAAGGAGGAAGAAATTCTTGGAAAAAATGCCTTGGGAACCATTATTCCACAGACGGACATCGCAGGGAATAACTTAGAGTTGGTTTATGGTCAAATTTTACAAAATCCCGATCGCTTTACCAGCTATGAAAATGAAAATATCCGGCGCAGTGGCGATCGGGTTTGGGTATCTTGGGCAAATAAACCGCTGGTTGATTCAGCGGGCAAACTTTTGGGCATCCTCTGCATCGGGACAGATATCACCGATCGCCGAAAAGCTGAAATAGCGTTGCAAAAGCTCAATGAAAAGCTGGAAATCCGAGTAGAAGAGCGGACGAATGCCCTGAAACAAAGCGAACTTCAGCTACAGAAACAGAAAGCGGCATTAATTGATTTAGCCAAAAATAAAGCGCTGAATCAAGGCGACTTAACAAAGGCCCTTCAAGAAATAACTGAAACTGCTAGCCGTACTCTGGAAGTTGCCCGATCGAGCGTCTGGCTGTACGATCGCACTAAATCCAAGATCGAGTGCCTGGATTTGTTCGATCGCACTCTCAACCACCACTCACACGGCTTGGAATTAGCAGCAGCAGATTATCCTGTCTATTTTCAAGCACTGCGAGAAGAACGCGCAATTGCTGCCTTTGACGCACAAAACGATTTTAGAACTAGAGAATTTGCGGAATCTTACCTAATTCCTATCGGCATCACTTCTATGCTAGATACGCCGATTCAAATAGGCGGTGAAACAGCAGGAGTTATTTGTTTAGAACACGTAGGAACTCCCCGTCATTGGACTATTGAAGAACAAAGTTTTGCTGTTTCTCTAGCAGACTCTGTAACTTTCGCAGTGGAAGCGCGGCAACGCCAGCGGGCTGAAAAAGCGCTGCGGCAAGCTGAAGAAAAATACCGCAGCATCTTTGAAAAGGCGATCGTCGGCATTTTTCAAACTACCCCAGATGGGCAATATCTCAGCGCCAATCCTGCTTTGCTTCGGATTTACGGTTACAGTTCACGCGAGGAATTGGTGGGCACACTAACTGATATTAGCCAACAACTTTATGTTGACCCCGATCGCCGCGCCGAGGTTGTCCGTTTAATAGAAGAACAAGGCAAAGTATCGGATTTTGAATCTCAAATTTACCGCCGAGATGGCAGCATAATTTGGATTTCGGAAAATACTTATACCGTGCACGATTCCTACGGAAATTTGCTTTATTACGAAGGTACTGTTCAAGAGATCACAACTCGGAAACAAGCTGAGGCAGCTTTGCGCTTAGAACAAGAAAAATCCGATCTTCTCCTACTCAACGTTTTACCGCAACCAATCGCCGATAGATTAAAACAAGACCAAAGCATCATCGCCGATACTTTTTCCGAAGTAACAGTATTGTTTGCAGATATAGTCGGTTTTACCCAAATTAGTGCCCAAATTTCTCCGCCAGAATTAGTTTCCTTGCTTAACGACATTTTTTCCACATTCGATCGCCTAGCAGAAAAGCACGGATTGGAAAAAATTAAGACTATTGGCGACGCTTACATGGTAGTAGGAGGGCTGCCCATGCCCCGCAGCGATCATGCAGAGGCGATCGCCCAAATGGCGATCGATATGCAGCAGGCCATTATTGACTTCAGCAATATCCAGAATCAAGATTTCAGCATCAGAATTGGCATTAACACCGGCCCTGTCGTCGCCGGAGTAATCGGTATTAAAAAATTTATTTACGATTTATGGGGAGACACCGTTAACACCGCTTCCCGCATGGAATCCCACAGCAAGCCGGGGTGTATTCAAGCCACGTCAGCCACTTATGACCGATTGCAAGACAAGTATTTATTGCAAAGTCGCGGCACAATTGAAGTCAAAGGCAAAGGCGAGATGAACACTTATTTTCTTATAGGGAGCAAGTTATAACAGAAGGAAAAATTTAAAAGCAAGAAGCAATATAAGAACTCCTGTTTCAGTAATTAAAAATTTCCTAATCGTCCGGCGCGGTTGCTATAGTTAGTTAAAAATACAAAACTCAGTATGAAGCCAAACAAAAATCAGTCTTTGCGATTTCCTAAATCTAGAAATTGGCAATACTTAGCAAAAGTAGCCGCCCTTGCTTTTGCTTATGCTTTGGGAGCAAAAATAGCAGTTTCAATCCCAGGCATAAATAAATTAGGCACGGGCGTCTGGCCACCCGCAGGAATTGCACAAGCTGCACTTTTATTGTTCGGGCGGCCGGTGTGGCCGGGAATAGCTTTAGGCGTCTTCTTTTTCGATATTTTTAACCAAAAAGTCTCCTTAATAAGTGGATTAATATCTGCCTTAAGTGCTTGTCTGCAAGCTTTTATCGCATTTACTTTGTTGCAGAAACTCAAGTTTCGCCCGTCACTAGAGCGGCTGATAGATGTAGTCAATTTAGTTTTCTGCGGTGCTGTAGTTGCCACTCAAATCAACTGCACTCTAGGCACGCTTCGCCTCTGTGTAACTGGTTTAGTTGACTGGAGCGAATATTGGCACATTCGATGGAATTGGTATCTCGGAGATACATTAGGGGTTTTAATTTTTACTCCCCTGCTGTTGATTATATACAACCAGAAACAAGCGCGAATCCCTTCAAGAAATACAGGTTCTCAAACAATTGTAAATCGCCTCGGTGCCGGAATATGCCTGCTATTATTAGTAATAGTCAGTTGGCTAGTATACAACTCAAAAAGTGAAGATAATCTCTCCGGTTATCCCTTAGAATACTTGCCATTTCCCTTAGTAATTTGGGCAACCATTCAATTCGGTCAGGGCGGGGCGGTTTTAGCATCTTTCATTGTATCCAGTATCGCCATTTGGGGCGGTTCTCAGGGAGGCGGCCCTTTTATTGCCAAAGCGGAAAATATCAATCAGGCAATCTTATTTTTGCAGGCTTTTATGAGCGTAATTGTAATTACTTCGCTGTTATTGGCCGCCACAGTAGCGGAACGCGCATCAGCAGAGGATTCGCTGCGGCAAAGCGAAATTAAGTATCGGGAATTAGTGGAAAATGCTAACAGCATTATTTTAAAACTAGATACCGAAGGAAATATTACTTTTTTTAACGAATTCGCACAGAATTTTTTTGGTTACGATGAAGAAGAAATTATTGGCAAAAACGCCGTGGGAACAATCATTCCCCAGAGAGATACAAGAGGAAATGACTTGGCAGCCAAGTTGAGAGATATTTTGGAAAACCCAGAACAATATATGCGAAATGAAAATGAAAGTATCCGGCGCAGCGGCGAGCGGGTTTGGGTATCGTGGGCAAATAAACCCCTGTTTGACGCGGTAGGAAAGTTCGCGGGAATGCTGGCAATCGGTACGGATATCACTGACCGCAGGCGGGCTGAAATGGCGCTTTACAAGCTGAATGAAGAGTTAGAATTTAGAGTGAAAGAACGAACTAATGCTCTGAATGATACTTTAAGTGCACTGCGAGTTCAACAGGAACAATCAGAACGCTTGCTGTTGAATATTTTGCCTGAAGAAATAGCAAATCGGTTGAAGCGGGGAGACAGTACGATCGCAGACACTTTTGCTGACGTTACTGTCTTGTTTGCGGACATAGTAGGCTTTACTCAACTCAGTTCCCTAGTTTCTCCAACGCAATTAGTAGCCTTGCTGAATGACATCTTTTCGACATTTGACAACCTAGCAGAAAGGCACGGTTTGGAAAAAATTAAGACGATTGGCGACGCTTACATGGTAGTTGGAGGGCTGCCAATTCCTCGCCCGGATCACGCAGAAGCAATCGCAGAAATGGCCATCGATATGCAGCAGGCAATTACTGACTTCAGCAATATCCACAATCAAGATTTCAGCATCAGAATCGGCATCAACACTGGCCCGGTTGTCGCCGGAGTCATCGGTATTAAAAAATTTATTTACGATTTGTGGGGAGACACCGTTAACACTGCTTCCCGCATGGAATCTCACGGCTTGCCAGGGAGTATTCAGGTAACAGAAACAACTTATCAGCAATTGCGAGAAAAGTATTCCTTTGAAAACCGCGGCGCGATCGAAGTTAAAGGCAAAGGCCAGATGACTACTTATTTACTGAAAAGCCGAAAATAGCTTGAGTAAAGGTTTTTCTCTAAAAGTAAGGGCGATCGCACTCTCAAGTGTGCGATCGCCCTCATTTTAATTTAGCCAAGTTTTTTAAAGCTTGTACAGGTTAATTCCAGCTTCCTTCGCCATGATTTCCAAACCCTTGTGTTGCAAGGTTTTAATCGCTTTTGTAGAAAGGTGCAATCTTACCCAGCGCTTCTCCTGCGGCCACCAAACCCGCTTCCACTGCAAATTGGCGTCTTGCAATTTGTGAGTGCGGTGGTGCGAGTGAGAAACTGCAAAACCGTTATTAGCCTTCTTCCCCGTTAGCTGACATTTCCGTGACATACTTCCCTCCAAATTACCGTTTTTTGCGTGCAGCCTTTTATTATATAGCAACAGCGCAGAACCCCCCTAGCCCCCCTTGTTAAGGGGGGGACAAGAAAACCCCCAATCGCCCGCTTCGCAAGGGAAATAAACTCTTGTTCCCCCTTTACCAACAGAAATAAACTGATTAGGTAAAGCTCCTGCTCCTACTAACAAAAATAAACTCTTGCTCCCCCCCTTAGCAAGGGTGGGGGGGGGTAATTACATTGCACGTTCTGTCAATTTTGTCAAGACTTGATTCGATCGCTCGACAAAATCCTTCATCCCTTCAGCATCGAAACCCTTCTGGGCCATCAAAGCCAAGTCGTAAACGTGGTGACAAATCATACTCGCCAACTGACTTGACGGAGACTCCCCGCCGCCTTGAATAATCGCACCCTGACTCAAACTCGCCAGATTTTGAATCAGCGGATGAGACGTATTCACCAGCAAAACGTGTTCTTCGGGGAATTCCGCCGCTTGCTGCTGCAAAAGCGCCGTCATGTCGCGCATCCGGCGTAAAGCTTCCGGCAAAAGTACGATCGCAGGTGGCGTCGCCTCCGCAGAGTCAGACTTCAAAGCTTCTGTGCGAATGTTCACTTTCGGCTTATTGAGAGCTTTTTGGAACATTTCTTTAACTTGTTCGCTGCGAGTTTTATTCGTCGCCGGATCGACAATTTCTGCTTCTTTCTCTTTGTCAATTAGCGTGTCGTCGATGTCGGAATCAACCCGCGAGAATTTGACATCTGAGTATTCTCGTTCCAAGAAACTAATAAAGTGCGTGTCGATGAAAGAATCCATAAACAGCACTTCTAAACCTTGGCTTTTGTGCATTGCCACGTAAGTTGCTTGAGACGCAGGTTCCGTACAGTAAAAAACGCGATTTTCGTGGCGTTTTTGATTGCGTTCCAAATACTCTTTCAGCGTCGTGTAAGGCTGCGTGGAACTAGAATTTTCCGACTTCGGAGTGACATCTTGCCACAAATCTCCTTCCTCAGTTTGCACCTGAACTTCGGGCGTTACAGTTTCTGGCTTCTCGGCTGTTGGTTCGTAGGTACTGCGGTAGATTAAGATATCTTCGACTTGCTTTTTGAACTTGTCATCGTTGAGAGTTCCAAACTTGACAAAAGTGCCGATATCTTGCCAGCAGCGGATGTATTCGTTGCGGTCGTCGCGGTAGAGTTCTTTCAGGCGATCGCCCACTTTTTTGGCAATATAATCAGCGATTCTCCGCACAGTGCGATTGCTTTGCAAAGAACTGCGAGAAACGTTTAGCGGAATGTCGGTACTGTCAATCACTCCCCGCAGCGGCATCAAGAATTTCGGGATAATTTCTTCGCAGTGGTCGCTGACAAAAACCTGGTTGCAGAATAGCTTAATGTTGCCTTGGGTAACATCGACATCCGGCCGCAGTTTCGGAAAGAAGAGAATTCCGTTGACAATGAAAGGATAATCTGTATTCAAGTGTACCCAAAGCAGCGGCTCATCTTGGTACGGGTAAAGGTAGCGATAAAGTTCTAAGTAATCTTCTTTTTGCAAATTGCTGGCTGATTCCCGCCAAATTGCTTTGTGCTTGTTGAGTTCCTCTCCCTCAAATTTGATGGGAACGGGCATGAAATCGCAGTAGGTTTTGATTAACTGCTTGATGCGAGTGGCTTCTACATACTCTTGTTCTTCATCTTGGAGTGTAAGAGTAATAGTAGTACCGCGTTCTGTGCGGGTGGATTCTGATAGTTCAAAAGCGGGGGAACCGTCGCAAGACCAGTGTACTGCTTGGGAGCCTTCTTGGTAAGAAAGAGTGTCTATATCTACTTTCTGAGCGACCATGAAAGAAGAGTAGAAACCGAGACCGAAGTGACCGATAATTGCGTCGTCGCCACTGCCTTGGTATTTTTGAATAAATTCTTCAGCGCTGGAGAAAGCGACTTGATTGATGTATTTTTTTACTTCGTCGGCGGTCATGCCGATGCCGTTGTCGGTAATTGAGAGTGTTTTGTTTTCTTTGTCGATCGCTATGTTGATTTGTGGTTCGCCCATGTCGCCGCTGTATTCGCCGGAACGAGAAACCATTTTGAGTTTAGCAATGGCATCGACGGCGTTAGAAATTAGTTCCCGCAAGAAGACTTCGTGGTCGGTGTATAGCGACTTCTTGATAATCGGGAAAATATTTTCGGTATGGATTGAGATTGTTCCCTGTTCTAAAACTGTCATAATTTTTCTCTCTGATGACTGCTAAGTGCTTAGAAATAGCTATTTAATGATTTTCGGCGATCGTGCTCTCTTCTGCAAAAGGGATTACCACAAAAAGATGATTCGGTTTTCCCCACATCTTGCACAATTCTCAATCAGCCTTTTAAGGGCGGGCAGGATGCCCACCCCACAACAAGAATTACTCTTTGTGGAACAGGCATCTTGCCTGTTCTTGAGCATGGTGCAAGATGTCAGTTGCCCTCACATAGTAACTCACAAAGGCAGCCGCAGGAGAAAGGTGCTACCGGAACCCAATTCGCTGCGGGCGCTGAGGCTGCCGCGGTGTGTGCGGGCAATGGTTTGGGCGATCGCCAATCCCAGTCCCGAACCGCCAGTATGGCGCGATCGATCGCTGTTGACTCGGTAGAATCGATCAAATATTCGCTCTAAATCTGCCGCCGCGATCCCAATACCAGTATCTTGAACCTGAATGATCGCCTCCTGGTGGCTGCAATCTAAAATAACTGTTACTTTCCCGCGCGCCGGAGTGTATTGAATCGCATTAACAATTAAATTAGCAACTAAGCGATAAAGTTGGTCGGAATTGCCGACAACATTTAATTGCTGCTGCACTTGCACTTCGGATGTTAAGGCTACCTTAGAAGCGATCGCCAAAGCTGCCAATTCCTCTACTAAATCGCTAACAAGGTCATTCAAACAACATAATTGAGGGCGATCGCGTATCGCTTGATTATCCATGCGAGCCAGCAGCAGCAAATCAGCCACTAACTGAGTTAATCGTCGGTTTTGGCGATCGATCGTCCGCAAAATTTCCCGCGCCTCTTTTTCATCCAATTGAGGCGTCAACAGGGCTGATTCTACTGTCGCCTGCGAAGCCGCTAAAGGCGTCCGCAATTCGTGGGCCGCATCCGCTGTAAACTGTTGGATTTGTCGGTAGGAAGAATAAATCGGTTTCATCGCCAATCCTGCCAACAACCAACTAGCAAAGCCTATCAAAATCAATGCTGTAGGCAATCCTAATTTCAAAACCCATTTCACTGTACTGAGATAATCATTAAAGTCTTGCAGGCTCCGCCCCACTTGAAAATATCCCCAATCTTGCTGTGTTTGGGTGTGTAGCGCTACAGAAATTTGGTGGTAAACATTGCCTTTGGTGTCAGTTATTGTTTGCCAGTATTGGGAGTTAAATTTTGGTGGCAATTCTTCGGAATAAGCGCCTGCGGTAGCAATTAATTTGCCCGAATCATCAAATAAACGAATATAGTAATAGCCTTGGTTGATAGCGCTTAAAATATGGCGGCTTGGCAACTGTTCTTTAATGCTGTTAACTCCCATTAGGCGAAGGTTGGGCAAAAGTTCGTTTACTATTGGCTCCAAGCGTCCGGGCTGCTGCAATTTGAGTTCTAGGCTGTCGTGTAACGTCCCGGCTACTGATTCTAGTTCGCGGTCTATGGCTACCCAGTGAGCGTGGGCGATCGCCTTGTATACGCCAAATCCCAACAAGCTCAAAATCAAACCCATTACAGCCGCATAGGAAATGGCTAATTGCCAGCGAGTTCGATTAAACAGTTTATTTTGATTCATTTAAACTTAGATTTTATTTTATATAATTTAGGACTAAGACCAACTGTACAAATAAGGGTGAAATTTTAGGTATATAGTTGCGCTTCAGCGCTCTTAGCTTAGGAAAGAGCGCTGAAGCGCAACTACATACCTTGGTGGCAGTTGGCCTTACTCCTATAATTGTTAAGAACAGGCAAGATGCCTGTTCCACAAAAATTAAATTTTATTGTGGGGGCGATCGGAGCTCCCGCCCTACTCATTGGTGACAAGTTAAGAAGAGCGATAGAAAGTCAAGAGGGACTTTCTTAACAAGCTCAAACGTGTGAAACTCAG
>NZ_JAUBQW010000308.1:0-1261 GCF_036701485.1 Microcoleus sp. Pol11C3
TATCCTTGCTCTTCGCTGTGCTTATCTCAACGGTCAACTTTCAATTTGATGTATTTGCCAAAGTGAGATGCACCCAGCATCGCGAGGAAGCGATCGCAAATTTACATCAGCTTAGGGTATTCGATCGTTCTGCGATTGCTGAGTCTTCTGAAACGCGATCGGGCTATCTTCAAATGCGAGCCTATATCCGAATGCTGGACTATTTGCGGTTGCTGATGTTGGAGTATTTGCAGATGGCATAGAGAAGGTAACAGAAACTTACCAATCGCTCTAAAGTTCTGCCAGATGCCAGAAAGTCATCCCATTTTCAGTATGACTGAGCAAAATCCCCAAATCTTCCAGACTTTCTAGACAGTCGAGAATGACTTTTTGTTTGCGGCTGGCTGCTTTGAAATGGGCGGTGACTTGGGCGGCTGTCCATTCGCCGCTTTGGGTGCGGAATAAGTCGCGGATGGCCCAAAGTTGCTCTTTGAGGGTTTTGGGGAAGGGTTGTTGTTCGGTGGGAGTAATGGCGGTTTCGGTTTCGGTAGTGATACCTTCAAGAGTTGGTTGTACATAGGTTTCGCCGGGATTTTGGTAGTCGGGACGCAGCCAGCGAATGTGTCCGTTGCGTTCTTCTTCGGCGCGTTGGGCGTTGAGGGTGACGAGGTTTTCCAGGATTTGGTCGTCGGTGAGGGTGGGTTCCCAACCATAGGCGGCAAATACGGCGGCATCTAGTTCGTCGTGGATTTGTTTGAGGGTGGAGACTAGGGCTTTTTGGTTGAAGGCTTTGTCTTTGTCGTCGAGGGGTTCGCCTTGGCGGAGTTGTTCGAGGAGGTTGTACATCCCGGTGATGGTGACTTCCGGGTGAGTGGCTTGGACTCGTTTGCGGTGGCTGTCGAGGCGTTCTCCGAGTTCGCGAATGGTTTGTTTTTGGGTGTCGGTTGGGTCGGGGAAGGGGAAGGGGTCGAAGCATTTTGTCTTGACGTAAACTGGATCGTTCCCTACACCAAGCCATCCACCTGCTGCCAATGCCCAAACAACATGAATTTTGCTGGATAAAATACCTAGAAAATAAGCATCATCAAAAGCGATCGCAATCAATTTGTTGTCAGGTACGACATCATTATCTAAAAATATAAATACTCGGTGTTTAGCCGTCTCCACAGTTGCTATAGCGATCGCAAATGAATTGTAAATCACAAATCATGTATAATAATGAGGACGTAAATCTCAGTAGGAGTTGAGATGTCCCAAAAGAAATCGGCAGAAAAATTTGTGG
>NZ_JAUBQW010000309.1:0-1258 GCF_036701485.1 Microcoleus sp. Pol11C3
GAGCTAGAGTATTTATTGCATCGTCTCTTAAATGAAGGAGAATTAATAATTAAATGGGGTCGCAAAATCAAAAATAATGGCAATGCTTGTATCACAGTTTAAATGTGCAACAGCTTATTCATACTCTAACTCAGCAACGCCCCATTTTTCTTTATATTGGTGGAGGGACATTCGGGACAAATCATATTTTAACTTGATACACATTCGCTCTCTGTCATACCCTATCTGTGCCACGCCCATCTTTTACATCTTCATCCGTTATCCCGTGAACTTTTGTTACTTATGCGGGAATAGAAATCCTAGGTCTGACGAGTGTATTGAGGAGCGCTTCTCCCAA
Source organism: Microcoleus sp. Pol11C3 (assembly GCF_036701485.1). NCBI lineage: Bacteria > Bacillati > Cyanobacteriota > Cyanophyceae > Oscillatoriales > Microcoleaceae > Microcoleus > Microcoleus sp. Pol11C3. The sequence continues at coordinate 338 of NZ_JAUBQW010000309.1, forward strand.
CGGGTTAATAACTGCAATTTCCACAATTTCTGCATTATCGAGGCCAGTAGTCTCAGTATCCAAAATCAACCCTTCATCAGGACCAAGAAGCTGTTTTCTTGCCCCCTTCACCGCTCTTACCCAATCTCTTTTTATGAAAGCCGCTTCTCGATACCACTGTTGATAATTCCGCTTTATGTGAGCTTTGAGGCATTTGGCAGCTAGGGTTTCCAATTGGTTTGGAGACGGCTTTCTTTTGCATCGGCAGCATTCAGAATTGTGAATATCGTAGAGGAACACGTCATATTTTCGCGTGGGGATAATGCCTGAAGGTTTCAGAGGTGATAAACCCAATTGTGCCAACTGCTTTTTAGTTTTGAGATGTTCTGGTGACTCATTAGATTCACCCCACCAACTGTATTTGGTTAGTTCCACAATCGCAGTTACCCCATCTCTGCCATTCTATTATCGCATCATTGGCGAGAATCAAAGCAACTGCAATTAGCATATTTGTTGGTAATTAAGCGCCTAAGTTTTACCCAAATTTGATGCTATTCCACAATCTTGCCAAAGGTGGACTCAAGGGCCTGATACCAATCTTTCGCTTTCTGGAATGCTTTACCTCCCGTACCGCAGCCAAACACATCTCGACGGCTTGCGGTGACTCCCCATCTCAGGATTTTTAAGCTCAACCAAAGCGCTTTGTCTGGCTGAGTGCTCAGCAGGGCGATCGCTTCACTAACTTGCTCGACTTCACTGCTTCCCGGATTGCTCAGTAGCGCCATCACCCTCGCCAACGCCTTCGAGTGCTCTTGTTGAGGAAGTAGTGAAGTAGTGCTAGAATCCTGCTCCTGCAAAACTTCACTAGTAGTCCTCGGCGTGAGTTTACCTACCCTCGTTCACTGCTTCAAAGCTTTGCCCTGATAAGTCCATTTAAAGGGT
>NZ_JAUBQW010000135.1:0-16935 GCF_036701485.1 Microcoleus sp. Pol11C3
GGATCTTAAAATCCCAAAAGCCTTTTGACCCAAACTTTTTATCCACAACCCCTTGACAGGTCAATACAGTATCTACACAACACTGCCGTGTCTCCTACCGGGAACTAACTCTATTGCCCGCCTAATTCCCTACAAATAACTAAGCTAAAAACTGGAATTGAGAACCGTTAACCGCCAATGCAAACGGACTTGCTTGTTCAAATGCACCAGTAAGTTCAAAACTGTTGGTATTTAAAACTACCCCCACAATCTGTCCGGTACTTATGTTTTCAATTACCATGTCGTTGATAATTCCGTCGTTGTCGTAAGCAATCAAATTGTCGTCAGTAAAGAGGAGGTCTAGTTCTGTTAAACCGTCCGTCAAACCGATGCGATCGCCCTCGTCGAAGTTAAAATCGGTAACGACATCTGCTCCATTTATACCAAAGGCTTCATCGTTGCTTCTGAGCACAAATGTATCAGCACCGGCGCCTCCGGTGAGCACGTCAACTCCCCGATCGCCCGCCAAGAAATCGTCGCCCTCATTGCCCTCTAAATCGTCGTCTCCTTGCCCTCCCCGCAGGATATCGTTCCCGAACCCTCCGAAGATAAGGTCATTTCCGCTGTCGCCCCTAACTACGTCGTTGCCATCATTTCCATCCACGCGATCGTCATCTTTCCCGCCGTAAATTATGTCATTTCCGCCGCCACCGCCGATAACATCATTGCCGTTATTTCCTAACAGCCGTTCGTTGGAATCCGACGAACCTCCTATAGTATCGTTGCCGTCGAGTCCCCAAACTCCCCAAGGAAAAGAGGACAAATTTCCATTCCCTACGTTAATCTCATCGGGTGTAGCGAATCCCAAAAGACGTGGCCCGCCGCCAGAAAATACAGGAAATCCTGTCACATCGCCAATGAGATTGTTAACAGTTAAAGCCATAACTATGTCCTTTGAAAAATCATGTTACCTGTATTATATATGTTAATTCTTGCCTTGCCAAATAGCAAGTAATATTGGGATTTTTATATCAATTTTATTTGCTAACTTAGTGACAAGTAACCAGCTTGCCAATTATTAATTACTAATTACTAATTACCAATTACCAATTACCAGGGCTGTGCCTCATTCCACCCCAACCTACTATATATCTCGCCTCAGAGTCAAATAGCATTACTTGCTGACACTATCCGCTACTGTCTACCGCTTATAATGGGTGTTACCCCCCAGGCGGTAAACACGTTAATATCACCTATAACGTCGAGACTGAGAGGTTGTTTGTGAATAAAAGTAAAAGTCCCTGGGCCCATCGTCCGAGAAAAAACCCAGTTTCCGATACCCAGACACAAACTTTACAAACCGGATATAAGCTCTTTACAAAGCCATAATCGCCGATCGCTGACATTGTTTTGGCAAAATCCACTGCTTTCAGGTGTTATACTCATGTCTACTCCTAAATCGTCTTCCCATCAAAACAACAACTCCGTAAAATCGCCAGGGACAGATATCGTCCCAACAAAGCAAGACAGTAACAATCTGCCCAGCGAACCAAGTATAGAACAGCTACTGGAAGCTTTGGCGGGCAAAGTACCCAGTCAATCTGCTGAAATTGAACCCTTGAAAACGTGGAAACAAGATTTAAACCGACTGTTTCAATTTCTTGGCGATCGCCGCGTTTTAATCGCAGTAATGGAACCGGGAACTTTTACCCTGCGTTATGCTAACGCGGGATTTTGTCGCTTGGCCGGTTGGGAGGGAACGTCCTTGGCAACTCAATCTACCAACGGTTGGTTTGCCGAAACTGACATCACTATGCTGGAACTGTTCGAGGATTGGGGTGGCAAAACAGCAGAACAATTATACCGCCGCCACCTTTTGCACTGGGTATTTAAGCAATATTATCAAATGGACATCGACGGTTTGCGGGTGCTAGACGAACCTGTCACGGCGAGTGTAAAAAACCCCAAACACAGAGAACCCAGATTTATAGAATTTTGGCTGGGTTCGGAACAGTTAAAAATTACTAGAATTGACTCGAAAATCGATGAATTTGCGGATGTTTCTTTAAGATTAATGCCTGTTGCGGAACGGGAAGCTTGGCTGATGCAGCCGAATCAACTGGAAAATTTAGCCGATCGACTGCAGTTGGATAATTACCGCGTAGAAGGCTTGCTGCTACTAGAAGGTTTTGATGTCACGGTGCAGGAGCAAATTCGGCGGCTGACTCAGTTATTGATCGATCAAGATTCCATGCTGCAGCCAGACAAATTTGAGAGAATCGATCGGTGTTTGCGATCGCTCTTCAATGCTGACGGCACTTTGCTGCTGCGGCCCGACGGCGACCAGGTACAGCTATTAGTTGCAAAAGACGGCCAACATTTGCAGCCGATTCTTTATTCAATGCACTCCCTAGAAGCTTCTCACTTTTTGAAGGCCACAGCAGCAAATCAAGTTTGGAACGTGCCAGACTTGCGTAGGGAGTGCGAAACCGAGTGCGATCGAACTTTGCGGAGAATGGGAACTCGATCGATGCTGCTGGTGCCCCTGGTAGTCAAATCCGTCACCCGTGAGGGGTGCGGGGTGCGGATTTTGGGAGTCGTGGGGCTGTTGTGCGATCGGCCAAACCACTTCAACGGCATTGACGCTCAACACGCCCAAGAACTGATTCCCGCCTTCATTGCAGCCCTGCGGCAAGCCATCCAGGAGCGGTTTACCCACATTCACAACATCCACCCCGCAGTCGAATGGCGGTTCGCCCAAGAAGCAGAAAGGCGAAGTTGGGGACTGCCTCCAGAAACAATCGTATTTGCTGATGTTCATCCACTGTATGGAATTTCGGACATTCGCGGTTCCACCGACGAAAGAAACCGAGCCATTCAAACTGATTTGCTCGAACAATTCCGCTTAGGTTTAATTATAGCTGATGCCGTTTGCGAAACACAAACTACCCACCTCGGCGAGCAACTGCGGCTCGACTTGCTCGACTACATCCAGCATTTAAAACAAAAAGTAACAGTCGATATGGAGGTGCGAGCAGCCGAGTATTTAAACGACCATTTAGAAGTATATTTTGACTATTTTATGCAGTGCGGCCCCAGGGTTCAGGCAGCCGTTGAAGCTTACCGAGCAGCCTGTGAGAATGCACACAACTGCGTTTATAGCGATCGTACCCGTTACGACCAAATGCTGAACCTAATCAGCACCAAACTCCAAGAAACCTGGGCCCGCTGGCAAGAAAAAATGCAGCAAATTCTCCCCCACTACTGCGACATCGAATGCACCGACGGCATCGATCACATGATTTATGTAGGAAAATCGATCGACGCCAAATTCAGCCAGTTTCATCTGCACAGTTTGCGGTACGAACAACTGCGAGCAATTTGCGACTGTGGCCGCACTGTTTTTTGCCTGCAAGCCGAGTCTCAAATTAACATGGAACTAGCACATTTAGTCTTAGTGCAGAATACCACCATCGACATTTTTCACAATGAAAACACCGAAAAAATGTTTGATGTCAAAGGCACTCGCGACATCCGCTATGAACTCGTGAAAAAGCGGATCGAAAAAGCCGTTGACAAAGACGCACAAGAGCGAATTACCCAGCCAGGAATGTTAACGGTAGTTTATTCAACCGAGGAGGAGTGGGAAGAGTATCAGCAATACTTGCGCTACTTGTCTCGCGAAGGTTGGGTAGAGCCAAAAGTTCAGACGGGCATGGTAGAATCACTGCAAGGAGTCAGCGGTTTAAAATTCGCCCGCGTGCGTATTTTGCCTGAGCCCGAATCACAGTCTACTATTTGTGAAGTTACGGTCGTAAACGATTAAAAATCAGCCTTGAAAATTTATTTTAGTTTGGAGTTGCGCGTTGACTCGCAACTCCAAACTCCCAACTAAAAACGCCCATATTTGGTATGCGCGAGCTAAAAAGACACGATGGAGATCACACCCACCCAAGGTAACTTAATGTTATATTAATAATAATTATATCTTGTTTAATTGTAAATTAACTTATGTTAACTTTCTCTGAATACCGCATCGACTCTACTCTGCACGAAGGCGTTGAAACAATAATCTATCGCGGACAAACGCCGCCGACAGACGGGCCCACAGCAATTCTGAAAGTCCTCAAAGCTGAATATCCCACACTCGAAGCCATTACCAGGCTCAAACACGAATATCAAATCCGCCAAAATTTAGACAGCGAACAAATCGTCAAAGCCATCAGTCTCGAAACCTTTGACCACCGATTAGGACTGGTTTTAGAAGACTTTGGCGGCGAATCCCTCGCAAAACTGCTGGAAAGAGAAACCTTGAGCCTGCAAGCAAATTTAAACATAGCCATCCAAATAGTCAAAGCATTACAATACCTGCATTTTCAGCACATTATTCACAAAGACATTAAACCCAGCAACATTATAATTAACTCGCAAACCAAACAAGTAAAACTCACCGACTTCGGCATTGCTACAAAACTCAACAAAGAAAATCCGCAATTTAACAATCCCAACTCAGTCGAAGGAACCTTAGCCTATATGTCACCCGAACAAACCGGGAGAATGAACCGCACCCTCGACTACCGCACAGACTTTTATTCCCTTGGGAGCACATTATATGAAATGCTGACAGGAAAATTGCCTTTCTGCAGCAACGATCCCTTAGAAATAGTTTATAGCCACATCGCAGTTCAACCAATATATCCCCATCAAATCAATTCAGAAATACCTGTTGCCATCTCTGAGATAGTGATGAAATTGATGGCAAAAAATGCCGAAGATAGATATCAAAGTGCGGCAGGATTGTTAGCAGACTTAGAAATTTGTTTGTATCAGTTAGAAACCACCGGACAAATTGCCGACTTCATCCCCGCAAGCTTAGATATTCTCAGCCAATTGTTAATACCCCAAAAATTGTACGGTCGCGAAAATCAGGTTAATGAATTGCTAGCAGCATTTGAACGTGTAGGGGCGGGTTCACCTAAATCTTTGCCACCCAACCTACATACAGAAAAACCCGCCCGCACCTATGTAGAAACCCTTTCAGCCGCATCTTTTCCACCAAACCAAAATACAGAAAAATTAGCCCATTGCCAAAGCGAATTAATGCTAGTATCAGGCTACTCAGGCATCGGTAAATCAGCCGTAGTCAACGAAGTTAGCAAGCCAGTTACCAGGTCAAAAGGTTACTTCATCAGCGGCAAATTTGACCAATTAAAACGCAACATTCCTTATGCCTCATTAATCCAAGCATTTAACTCCTTGCTGCGACAATTGCTAACCGAAAGTGCAGTTTCATTAGAAAGATGGCGCACTAAAATTTTAACAGCAGTGGGAACAGACGGTCAAGTAATTGCCGACGTAATTCCAAAAGTTGAATTAATCATCGGCAAACAGCCAGAAGTCCCAGAACTCGCCCCCGTAGAATCCCAAAATCGATTCAATCGGGTATTCAAAGAATTTATTCGCGTTTTCGCCGAAAAAGAACACCCTCTGGTTATCTTTTTAGACGATTTGCAGTGGGCAGATTCAGCAACATTAAAGTTGATGCAAATACTGATAACTGACCCTGACCAAGAATATTTGTTGCTAATCGGTGCCTATCGAGACAATGAAGTTAGTCCGACCCACCCCTTAATTCTGACTGTAGAAGAGATTGAAAAGACGGGTACGGTTGTCAACAATATCGTGCTGCAACCGCTGAATTTAGAAAATGTGACTGAATTAGTCACTGAAACACTTAACAGTTGCACAGAAAAAGTAACAAATCTAGCGGAGTTAATCTGGAATAAAACGGGCGGTAATCCTTTTTTCTTGACGCAATTACTCCAAGCACTTTATCAAGACCATCTTTTAAGATTTGACTTTAATCCCATTCCAAATGAGGGAAATCAAAGTGGCTGGTATTGGAGTATCGATGAAATCCAAGCCATTGGAATCACCGATAAAAGTGTGGTAGAACTGGTAGCCAGTCGCATTGAAAAGCTGCCCGCACCCACGCAAGAAGCCTTGAAGCTAGCAGCTTGCGTGGGAGATAAATTTGCTCTAGATGTGCTGTCACTGGTTAGCGAAAAGTCAGCTAATACTACAGCTACTGAACTTTATTCAGCTTTGCAAGCAGGGTTAATTCTGCCCTTGAGCGATGCTTATCGTATTCCTTTAGTTTTCGATCGAGCCGAATCAATCAATCTCAAGTTAGACACTTCGCGGGTTAATTACAGATTTTTGCACGATCGCGTCCAGCAAGCCGCCTATTCGCTAATTCCCGAAGACCAAAAGCAATCCACCCATTTAAAAATAGGTCAATTACTGTTACAGAATACTCCCCCCGACAAGCTAGAAGAAAACATCTTTGATATCGTCAATCAGTTGAATGTCGGAATTGACACGATTAGCCAACACTCAGAAAAAACTCAGTTGGCACAATTAAATTTAACGGCTGGACGCAAGGCAAAAGCCGCGAGTGCTTATGAAGCTGCTGTTAGGTATTTGCGGGTGGCTATGGAATTATTGCCGGCAGATTCTTGGCAAAGCCACTATGACTTAACGTTAGCAATTTACGAGTCAACAGCAGAAACTGAATACTTAAATATCAACTATGAAGATTCAAAAAACATGGTTGATGTTGTACTACAAAACGCTAAAACTTTAATGGAAAAAGTGAATGTTTTTGAACTTCAAATCCAGTCTTATAACGCTCAAAATAAAGTGGTAGAAGCACTCAATACAGGACTGGAAGTCCTGAAAATGTTAGGCATTTCTTTTCCTCAAAATCCCCACGCGCTACATATTATGGCGGGACTGAGTAATACAAAACTGAGCTTGGGATTGAAACGAATTGAGGATTTAGCTAACTTGCCAGAAATGATTGATCCCGAAAAACAAGCAGCCATGCGGATTTTATCAGGGATTCTCAGCAGTGCTATTCAGGCAAAACCTCCACTGATACCGCTGCTGGCATTTAGGATGGTCAAGCTGTGTATTAAATATGGTAATTCGCCTTATGCAAGTATTGCCTACGTTTATTATGGCGTAGTTATGTGCAAGCTAGGGGACATTAGTTTGGCATACCAATTCGGTAAACTGGCAATTAGGCTGTTAGACAAATTCCCCTCCCGTTCAAGTAAAAGTAGAGTTTATGCAACATTTGATTCTTATATTCACCATTGGAAAGCCCCTCTTAATTCAGGATTAGGCAATCTCAAAGAAGGTTTTAAAAATGGGATGGAAACTGGAGAGTTGGAATTTGCTGGTTATGCTATAGGTGGATATTGCTTAAAGAAACTATCGATAGGAGAGCCTCTAGATTTGGTGGATCAGGAGACTGGTAAATATATGAAACTAATGCAGCAATCTCAACTTGAAATGGCTGTACAGTATATCAGTATATTCAGGCAGACAGCCCTCAATTTGCGCGGTCAAGCTGTCGAACCCTGTCATTTAGTCGGTGATAAATTTAATGAAGTCACAACGCTCCCCATTTTAATAGAATCTCAAAACTTTTTTTTAGTTGGTTTGGTTTATAGTGCCAAAACTCTGCTTAATTTTATCTTCAGAAACTACGCGCAAGCATTAGAAAATTCAAGGTTATTTGAGAAACATGAGGAGTTTGTAGCCGGATTTTATGTGGTTGCTCTGAATAATTTTTACTCTTCTCTCAGTCTCCTCGCTTTGTATCCAGCAACGGACAAAGGGGAACAAAAGCAATATTTGGAAAAAGTTGGACAAAACCAAAAAAAGATGAAAAAATGGGCAGTTCATGCTCCGATGAATTATCAACACAAATACGACTTGGTAGCAGCGGAAATAGCGCGAGTGTTGGGGAAAAATACCCAAGCAATGGAATTGTACGATCGCGCAATTGATGGAGCCGCCAAAAACGGTTACATTCAAGAGGAAGCATTAGCCTATGAATTAGCCGGAGCATTTTATCAAGCTTGGGGTAAAGAGATAGTTTCTCAAGCATATCTGACTAAAGCCTATTATGCATATATCCATTGGGGAGCCATAGCTAAAGTTAAACACTTAGAATCAACCCATCCTTTCTTAGCAGCACAGACGCGCACAATTCCCACCCCAACCCTCGATGTCACCCGCACTGCTACGGGAAATACTACCAGTAGTAGTTTAGGAGATTTCTTAGACTTAACTACTTTTATTAAGTCGGCGGAAGCCATTAACGGTGAAATTGTTCTAGAAAAATTGTTGACCAAATTAATCAAAATTATTTTAGAAAATGCGGCGGCTCAAAAAGTAGTGCTGCTGCTGCTGAAAAACGATATCCTCTGCATAGAAGCTACTGGCACTCATGCGGAGGATACAGTCACACTTTTACCCTCTCTTCCCGTAGAAAATCGTCAAGATGTTCCCCTGTCTGTGATAAATTACGTACACCGCATTCAAAAGCATCTGGTTTTAGACAATGCAACTGTCGCCGAACCTTTTAATGTAGATACCTACATTCAGAAATATCAACCAAAATCAATTCTCTGTTTGCCGATTATTTATCAATCTCAGCGGCGCGGAATAATTTATTTAGAAAATGCTTTGACAGTAGGAGCTTTTACAGCAGAGAGAGTAGAAGTATTCAAAGTGTTAATTTCTCAAGTTGCTATTGCTGTAGAAAATGCTGGTTTGTACGCGCGGGAGCAAGAGAAATCTCAACAGTTAGAAAAATCTTTCAATGAATTGCAACAGGCGCAACTGCAACTCATTCAAAGCGAAAAAATGTCTGCTCTCGGCAACTTGATTGCAGGGGTTGCTCACGAAATTAACAATCCGCTTGGTTTTATTGCGGGGAATATTGATGCTGCTGCTGAGGCGAGCTTAGATTTGATTGATTGCTTACAACTTTACCAAGAAAAATTCCCTAATCCTGGAGATGAATTACAGGATAAAGCATCGGAGATAGATTTAGAATATTTGATGGAAGATTTGCCGAAAATGCTTTTATCTATGAAATCAGGAACAGATCGCATCCGCAATATTAGCACGTCTTTGCGGACTTTTTCTCGCGCTGACAGTGCGAATAAAGTGTCAGCAAATATTCATGAGGGTATCGACAGCACTTTGATGATTTTACAGTATCGCCTGAAAGCTACAGATACTCGCCCCGCGATTAAAATTATCAAGGAATACGGATATCTCCCGCCAGTTAAATGTTATTTTGGGCAACTGAATCAGGTATTTATGAATTTGGTGGCAAATGCGATCGACTGTTTTGAGGAATCCAATCAGGGCCGCACTTACGCTGAAATTCAAGCTTTACCGAATACGATCGCCATTATCACTCAAGTCTGGGAGGATAGCAACAGCGTGGTGATTAAAATCAAAGATAACGGTCAAGGGATGTCATCGGAGGTCAAGTCGAAAATATTTGACCATTTATTTACTACTAAAGGAGTAGGAAAAGGTACTGGTTTGGGGTTGTCTATCAGCCGGCAAATTGTGGAAGAAACCCACGGCGGTAAACTAACTTGCGAATCGGTGCTGGGAGAAGGTTCGGAATTTGCGATCGCCCTGCCACTTTGATAAAATTTATTCACCACGCTTACGGAATCAGTCATTGCCAATTGTTTAATCTCAAATCTCGAATCTCAAATGGTATGACTTGTACGTAACACACACTTGGAAATTTGTCAATTCCTAAATATCTATCAAATAGTCCACAGTTCACTGTTTAAAGCAGGCAGTATGCAGTTACATTGTTAGCTAAATCATGTAATAACTGTATTTGATAGGAGTTTTTCGAGTGAACGCTGCCGAACAAGCCAAAAATATAGAAGTTGCCAGCAAAATTGCTGCGGTTGTTAATTTATTCAAGTCCGAATTCCCGGATGCAAAAGTCGATTTGAAACCTTGGATGAATGACGAGGATACCAGAGAACTTGTAGATCCAGATTCGATCGACATTGGCTTCCATTTTCCCGGTAGAAGTCGCTTGCTGCAAAGCCGCAGCATTTTGATTCAGATCCGATTTTACCAAGATCCGGTGGAAGGATATCGGCGGGCGATCGGGGTTGAGGCCGCCGGTTACGATCATAGCGGTCAACAGTGGCACTTTTCTACTGTGGAAAATTGGAATTTTCTCGGCCAAACCGAACCTGCGGTGGAGTCGGCGCAAAAACTCAAAGACTTTTGCCAGCAGATATTTGATTTGTTTAATCAATCTTTTTGAGGAATTCAGTTTTCACTGCGAACCTGTTTGTAGAAAGGACTTTAGTCCTTGCTATTATCGCCATTGTCGATCGACCTACAGCCAACCGGATAAACAGATTTGTAAGTAGTCGATCGCTTGCCAAACAAAGTATAGCGGTTGTCGCGGACTTGTTCGTACACGCGATCGCCCATCCACTTCATCCCCGGCATTGCCCGATAAGCAGCCACAAACACCTCGCCAGCAGGCAATATCCGTCCGATTTCCTCCGCCGCATCGCTGCCCTGCCAGCGCCGTTCCGGGGTGTTGCTATCTATCAAAATCATCCCCATTTCGCAGTCTTGAGACGTAATCCCAAAGCGATTTAATTCCTCTAAATCTTGCATGGAAATATACTCAAAATTCTGGCCTTTATCTAAATTTTCTAGTAACTGCACCAAGGTAACGCATAGATTGCAATTGCCGTCGTAAATTACGTTATATTTCATTAGTTGACTGTTGACTGTTGACTGTTGACTGTTGACTGTTAACTAATGACAACTGACAACTGACTACTGCCAACTGCCAACTGCCAACTGACTAAAGACTACTGACTACTGACTATTCCCCACAGGAATCTCGATCGCAAATTCCGTGCCTTGACCCGGTGCAGAATCGCACTTAAGCAGCCCGCCGTGTTTTTCTACCACAATTTGATAGCTAATCGACAGCCCCAAACCAGTACCTTTACCAGGTTCTTTCGTAGTAAAAAACGGATCGAACAGCCTTTTGTGAACATCTATCGGAATCCCCGGCCCGTTGTCAGCAATCCGAATCACAATATGAGAAGGATGCCGCCTTGAATCCTCAGAAACAGCAGAATCTGCCTGCATCAAAGCATCCTGTTCATATTTTACCTCCGTACAAATCCGCAGCGTCGGCGAAGGACAATAAGGAATAGGCGCCAATTCCCCATCTGCCCACTGTCCAGTCTCCATTGCCTCTTCCAAAGCATCAATTGCATTGCCAATAATATTCATAAAAACCTGATTCAACTGTCCTGCATAACACTGCACGCGCGGCAAATTGCCGAACTCTTTGAGCAGCGTAATTTTCGGATGTCCTGCCGTTTCTTTAAACCTGTGCTGCAAAATCAACAAAGTGCTTTCAATCCCTTCGTGAATATCCACTTGCTTTTGTTCGGCTTCATCTAATCGCGAAAAATTCTTCAGTGACAGCACAATTTGGCGAATTCGCTCGGCTCCCATTTTCATCGAATTTAACAGGTTCGGCAAATCTTTGAGCAGAAAATTTAAATCTACATCATTTATCTCTTGTTTAATTGCCGGTGTGGGGTGCGGGTATTCCTGCTGGTAAAGTTGCAGCAGTTTTAGCAAGTCTTTAAAGTAATCGTCAGCGTGCATGACGTTGCCGTAAATAAAGCTAACTGGATTGTTGATTTCGTGAGCAACGCCAGCGACTAATTGTCCCAAACTTACCATTTTTTCATTTTGAACCATCATGCTTTGAGTTTTATGCACGTCCCGCAGGGCTTTGGCCAATTCTTGATTTTTAGCCCTCAATTGACTTTCGGAAAGTCGCACCGCTTCTTCTGCGTGTTTGCGATCGGTTATATCTTTGCGAATTGCTACATATTGATGGGGTTCTCCCCGAGAATTTAAGAAAGGTACAATCGTAGTATCCAACCAGAATAAGGTGCCGTCTTTAGCTTGATTTTTCATTTCTCCCCGCCAAACATTTCCCTGGCGGATTGTTGACCAAAGCTGCTTGAAAAAATCGGCTGGGTGATAGCCACAATTGACAAGCCTGTGAGTGTTGCCGAGCAGTTCTTCCCGAGAATATTTAAAGAGTTCGCAAAATTGGTCGTTGACATAGGTAATGGTGCCGAATTCGTCGGTAGTCGAGACAATCGCCGATTGATCTAAGGCAAATTTTTCAAATTCTAATTCTTGGAGAGTTTGGCGCAATTCTGCTTCGGCTTGTTTGCGATCGCTAATATCGGTAATCATCCGCAACACCCCGGAAAATTCGTCATCAGCATCGAACATCGGCGTCGCCGACACGATCGCCCACAAATGAGAGCCATCTTTGCGAGTAAACTGAAAATCGTGGCGTTCGCGAATGCCTTGCCGCCTGCGCTGCACGTAACTTTCTGCTATTTTCCTAGAGTCGCAGTCTATAAATTCAAATAGCGATCGCCCCAGCATTTCCTCCACAGTATACCCCAGCATTTCGGCCATCCGACCGTTGGCAAAAGTCGTGATACTTTCGGCGTCAAACATCCAAACGCCCTCGGAAGCAGTCTCGACGATGCAGCGGTAATAACTCTCGCTTGAACTGACTGTTGCCTCTGCTTGCTTGCGATCGGTAATATCCGTTTCCACCGCAATATAACCTTCAAGTTTTCCATTTTCTTGATAAATAGGAGCGATAGAAAGCGCCACCCAATAACCCTTTCCATCCTTCCTGTAATTGTAAATTTCCTGATTGAACGGCTCGCCGGCCTCCAAAGCCGATCGCAATTGAGCAATAGTTACCGGATCTGTTTGAGGGCCTTGCAGTACATCACCCGGTTTTTTTCCCTGCATTTCTGCCAGCCCGTAACCGCTAATCCGAGTAAATCCTTCATTCACCCATTCAATACAGCCTTGAGCATCCGTAATCATCACACCATTTTGCGTTTTTTGAGCCACGATCGCCAACCGCAACAATTCTGTTTCAGTTTTTTTGCTCTCGGTAATATCTTGAGCAATACCCAGAATGTACTTAGGCGCGCCATAATCATCAAACAAAGGAACTTTTTTTTTGTGCAGAATCCGCTTTCCCCGGCGCGGAAGTTGGAGAGTTTCTTCTGGTAAATCGATGCCTTTGCCCGTGGCAAATACTTCTAAATCTTGTGCTTGCAAGTAATTAGCCTGCTCTGCTTCCAACAAATCAGCAGCATTGTTTCCCAACACTTCATCGCTGGAATAGCCAAACAATTCTTCGCTGGCAGCATTCCAATAAATAAATCTTTGTTCCACAGCATCTTTAATAAACACGCTAACTGGCAGATTTTGCAGTACCGCATTCAGAAAATGTTGAGTATTTCGCAAGTTTTCCTCAGCCCGCTTTCGTTCAGTAATATCCAAAATCACTCCGTCGAGATAAACAACCCGAGACAGAGAATTTGCGATCGGCGCAACCGGCGAAACCACAGCCGACAAAAATCCCTCAATTTCCCCTTGTCCTTCTTGTTTTCCTCTAGCCTCTTCCGCCTCACAGCAAACAGCTTTGCCTTTTTCGTAAACCCAGCTAATTTCGCCGTCAGCCCGGACAATCCGGTATTCAAGGATGTACGAAGTTCTGGTTGCGACACTTTTTTTGACAGTAGCATCCACATTTTTGCGGTCTTGAGGATGGATAATGCTGGCAAAAGAACGGATGCGATCGTTGATAAAATCAGAAGAGGGATAGCCTGATATTTCTTGAACAGCCTCGCTCAAAAACGCCATTGTCCGTGTTAATTCCCCGTCGTCCGTATACTCGCAGGTACAGCGGTAGACAGCACCGGGAATATTAGCTACTAAATTTTTATATCGTTCTTCGCTTTTTAACAAAGATGAGCCGTCTTCGTTATTGTGATCGCCGTTCTTAAATTTAGAAGAATTGGAAGAAATTTGCATGGTTTTTTTTTCACTTGTGAGTGCGGGGGCAAGTGTTAGCGTAGATGACCCTATAAAAAGTGAATTTAATGTGCGAAATAATTCGATATAAACTAATATAGTACAAAATTAGTTCTGCGAACCTTCAGAAAATTTAAGGGCGGGTAATAGGTAAAGCTAATCAAGGCTATAGATATAGAAAATAGTTCCGAAACGGATTGTCTAACGGATTTAACGCATTTCACTGAGATGTTGCACCATTCTCACTTAAAAGGCCCGACGGTCTGTTCCACAAAGAATGAATTTTTTGTGGGGAGTAGAGGTTGGGCAGGAGATCCCTCCCCTAAAATCCTTATAGTCCTGAAGGCAGGTACTACAATTTTCTGTCCGAAGAGAACGTAGTGAAGCAATCTCAAACCCGTGATTTAACGCCCTTGAGTGCGTAAGTCCTGCCTTGTTGAGAATGGTGCAAGATGTGAGTTTAACGGATTTAACCGATGGATGTTGAGGTTCGAGGGAAAGAGGGAAGATTTTTCCACTCCCCCACTCCCCGACTCCCTAACTCTCTCCCTTCCCCACTCCCTCACTCTCGTTAGAATAAGATAAGTTGCCTTGCTACCGTGAGCCCCTCAAACAAAACACCATGACTCAACAACAACCCCGGATTTGCATTCTTGGCGGAGGCTTCGGCGGACTCTACACAGCCCTGCGCTTGAGTCAGTTACCCTTCTCCAAAACCGAAAAACCCGAAATAGTCCTAGTGGACCGCCGCGATCGATTTTTGTTCGTTCCCCTGCTGTACGAACTCCTGACCGACGAACTCCAAACCTGGGAAATTGCCCCACCGTTTGCCGAACTCTTGCAGAACACAGGCGTGCGCTTTTGTCAAGGTACTGTCTCCGGCATCGATGTCGAGGAAAAGCGAGTGCAGTTACACGACGGGCCAGAAATTCCTTGCGATCGACTCGTGTTAGCTTTAGGTGGCGAAACCCCCCTAGATATGGTCAAAGGTGCGGTTGAATATGCTTACTCATTTCGCACCCTCAACGACGCCTACCGCTTAGAAGAAAGACTGCGGTTTTTAGAAGCCAGCAACACCGACAAAATTCGGGTTGCGATCGTCGGCGCCGGTTATTCGGGAGTAGAATTAGCTTGTAAATTAGCCGATCGACTCGGAGAAAAAGGTCGCGTCCGGTTAGTCGAGCAAGGCGACATGATTCTGCGGACATCACCGGAGTTTAACCGCGAAGCCGCCAGCAAAGCTTTAGAAAAACGCAAAGTGTGGATCGACTTAGAAACAGAAGTAGAAGCGATCGAAGCCGACACAATATCCTTACTTTACAAAGGACAATTAGATGTTCTCCCCGTAGACATAGTATTGTGGACAGTAGGAACTCAAGTTAGTCAAGCAGTGCGATCGCTACCCCTCAAACAAAACCGCCGCGGTCAATTAATAGTCAATTCGCAAATGCAAATTATCGACCATCCAGATATATTTGCCTTGGGAGACTTAGCTGAATGTCACGATGCGATCGGTCAAAAAGTCCCCGGAACAGCCCAAACAGCCTTCCAGCAAGCTGACTACACCGCCTGGAACATTTGGGCCTCCCTCACCGGCCGTCCTTTACTTCCTTTCCGCTATCAGCCGCTAGGAGAAATGATGACATTAGGAATTGACAACGCCACCCTAGCCGGTTTAGGAATTAAACTCGACGGACAACTAGCCCACATTGCTCGTCGTTTAGCTTATCTCTATCGGATGCCAACATTAGACCATCAGCTAAAAGTTGGTTTCAATTGGATTAGCAAGCCAATTCAGGATTTGCTTAAAAGCTAATCGATGCTTCTTCAAATAGATCGGCAACAGGCAAGATGCCTGTTCCACCAAGATTCAGTTTTTTGTGTGGTGGGCATCCTGCCCGCCCCTCAGCAACAGGCAAGATGCCTGTTCCACAAATAATTAGTTTTATTGTTCAGCAGGCAAGATGCCTGTTTCACCAAGATTCAGTTTTTTTGTGGGGAGTAGGGGTTGGGCATCCTGCCCGCCCGTAAGCTATAGAATCTTAGGCAAAATAAAAAATGCAAAATTTAATATTTCAACAGCAAAGAACCGAACTTCCGCCCCTAATTCAGCGCGAGATTCTGTTCGGAAATCCCGAAAAAACTAGCCCAAAACTTTCACCCGATGGCAAGTATCTCGCCTACATTGCACCCGACGAAAACAACGTCTTGCAAGTGCGACTCCGTACCGTAGATCAAGCAGACGATCGCCAACTGACAGCCGATAAAAAACGCGGCATCCGCATCTTTTTCTGGACTTACAGCGGCGAATATCTCATTTATCAGCAAGATATTGATGGTGATGAAAAATGGCATTTATTCTCAGTCAATATCCAGTCAAACCTGGTTCGCGACTTGACACCATTTCAAGGTGTTCGAGCTCATCCGATCGCCCTTGACCGCAACTTCCCTAATGAAATATTAGTGGAAATGAACATCAGCGATCGCCGCAAACACGATGTTTACCGCATCAACCTGCAAAACGGTGCCGTTGAACTCGACACCGATAACCCCGGTAACATCATGGGTTGGACTTGGATTGCTGACGCCCACTTCCAAGTGCGGGCGGCCACAGCCACAACTCCCGACGGCAGTACAGAATTGCTATTTCGAGAAACTGCGGACAAGTCTTGGGAAAGCTTGCGACGCTGGGACCCCGACGACGAAGGCGGTGCCGTCATGTTCTCAGAAAACGGCAAAATTCTTTACATCATGGGCAATCACGATGCTAACGCCAAACGTTTGATCGCACTCGATTTGGAAACCAAACAAGAAACTGATCTCGCCTCTGACCCAGAATACGATGTCGGCAACATTGTCGTACACCCAACCAAGCGAGAGATTCAGGCAGTTTCCTTCTACAAGGACAAGCAAGAGTGGCAGATTTTAGACCAAAGTATAGCAGAGGATTTTGAGGCGATCGGCAAATTGGGTCCCGGCGAATTCGACCTCATCAGCCGCAACCTCGCCGATACCACTTGGCTAATTGCTTACAGGACAGACGACGGTCCAGTTTACTACTATGGTAGAAGTTCACGGGGGTAGTAAAAACCCAAAAAATCTGATAAGGTGAGGCACATGGAGAAGACAGTGCCGGAATTA
>NZ_JAUBQW010000136.1:0-16674 GCF_036701485.1 Microcoleus sp. Pol11C3
AGACTTTCTAGATTGTCTGGGTCTCCCTTGACACACCAATAAGATACTTTGTTGACTGAGCAACCCAAAAAATCAGCGATTTTAGATTGTGTCTTGCCGTCATTGAGCAATAATAAAATTAGAATTCTTTCTCTAACATTTGCCTTTTTTTCCTCTTTTAAGGCTTTTTGTAGTTTCTCTATTTGTTGGGGATTGAGATGGTTTTTAGCTGGCATTTTTGTAGATATTGACTAACCTCATTTTTTATTATACCCTATTTAAAGGCACAACAGCTTATGATGTGCCAATACGGAACAATGGCGTCATGAATAGTGCGGTAAGCCCAATTCGCAAACAGGATTGCTTCTTTGTTGACTTCATGGGAGTGGAATATTGAAATCGATACTTCCGTTGGCAACGCAGGTAGCGATCGCGCTGCCTTATCCCTGAGAAAGTGCAACGTCAATTTATTGATTTACCAGTTTTTTCCAAAGTCTGCTTATAGCTTTCGAGGTATGTTCTAAATTCCAGATGCAGGGTATCTATACCCTCTTTTTCCAGTAGTGCTAAGATGGCTAAATTCAATTCTTGACAGGCGTCAAAGTATAAATCCAGATTGTTATTAAAGGCTCGAATATTTATGATACGAGCATTCTGTTCAAGTCTGTCTAGCCAAACAAAACATCTTTCATGTAAGGAATCGATAGAGTTAGGTACTTTCTGAATTGCCTCGCAAATTATAGCAGTTTTTTCAGCAGAAATACTGTCTATTTTGAGAGTTAAATTAATTCCAAATGACTTGTGTGAGCCGGGATTTTGCGACCAATTCTCGACAATTCCAGTAATCATTTTGGAATTTGGTATCTTTTTGATAGAATCCCATTTTGCTAGACCTAGCTTTGTAGTTCTGATGCCAATTTCTAAAACTTGAACGCTACCATCTATTCCCTCCACAATCACCCAGTCACCAGGTCGATATAGATTATCTGTGTAAATAATGATGGTACAAAACCAGTCATAAATAATGTCCTTAAGCAACAAACCGAACGTGATTCCCGCTCCACCTAATAGACCAATGAGCGCACTTGCAGATGCTCCTAACAACAACTCACTCGCCTTTAACACTACAACAGCGAGTGCCACCGTCTGAAACAGACGAGGCACGTAGGGTACGAGCAAGTCGTCTAGTTCGGTTTTGGTGTTCAGCGTCAGTTTTCTCAGTATCTCTCCTAACAGTGGAGAGGCGCGGTAAACAATATATGCAACGGCAACAATAGCACTCAGACTGAGAATCTTAGCTAGCATCTCGCTCACTTGAGGCTTTAGATTCTCTGCCAAAATCACCTGCACTATCCAAACTCCAGCGATGAAAATTAGCCACCCTAATGGTTGCTCCAGAATCTCGACTAACTCATCGTCCAGTGTGGTCTCCGTTCCGCTAGTAAGAAGCTTGATTCTCTTGATGGCAATCGAAAAGAACAATCCTCTCAACAGTTGTATGAGCGTGATGATAGTGACGACGAGAACTATTTTAGTCAGCGGTATGTGTGCAACAGTTATGTGTGAATCAAGTAGCGTTTCCTTGATTTGTTTCCAAATGATTTCCATCTAACTAAAAACCTCCATTACTTAAACACAGAAGAAATATTTTTTGACTTTTAACTTCCAAGAGGGGTAACTTTCTCTGCTCCTTGGCTAGACTTTGCCAGGTATATGCCTGCCAAAACTACAGAAAACGCCAACCAGTTCAGAGGGGTTAACCTTTCAGCAAAGATTATCCAAGCAAGTATGGCCGTAATCACTGGATCGAGCAACAAGAACACGGCAACGAAACCAGAAGAAAATCCTTTGAGGTTATAAGCCTGAAGGCTTTGACCCAAAACTTGGCAGATTAATGCTTGGGCAATTATTGTTAACCACCCAGCCCAGGAATAGGGAAACAGTACATCTTCCGTTAGCAGAACGATCGGGAAAGTTAACACGGCCCCGAAAAAGGAACACCACAAAAGTATCGTTGTCGCTGAAAACTTGGCTCGAAGTTTTTCTACAGTTAGCAGATTGGCTGCAGAAAAGACGGCAGATAGTAGGGCAAGTGAGTCACCTGTAAAGTTATCACTAGCTAGATGCAAATCACCTAGTCCAATTAAAATTGATCCGCTGATAGCGACTACCATGCCAATGAGGAATCTGGCATCAAAAGATTGACTGAGAAACAGCCATCCCATCAGAGTCGTGAACAGCGGGGTTACATTATGCAGCAGATTAGAGTTAGCGACACTTGTCTGGGTGAGTGACCAAGCCCAGGTTATTAATGTCCCTGAGAAAAAACAACTCATTACTAGCAACAAGACTAAATCGCTGACTGTGTAATGCTGCTTTTGGAGCAAGGAGTCGTGGGAGTGTCTTTCCCTCAATGTCTCGAACACCTTCCCTAATCCTAAAATGACAGTGGCTACCCAGAAGCGATTGAATATTGTCGCAACCGGACCCAGTTCCCGTTCGCTCAATCTGATGAAGATGGCGGCAAAGGATAAGGCAAGGATTGCGAGAAATAATGAAGTTAGTCCGATATTCCCTTGGAGTCCCTGGGCGATCGCACCAGGTGTCTGCTCTATCTGTGGCTGTGATGGTTTCAGTTCAATGGTCATCTTCACTTCTCAAAGTAGTACCTGCGCCACGCAAAGGGTGGCGCAAGCTAATAGCATTACTCTTGCATTCCCGCATACAGGAGTCGGACAAATAAGCGGACACCATCATCATTTTTTAAAGTTGAATAGGAGGGAGCTTCACTGTTACCGATCGCACGCAAATCCGATAGCAGTTCTGGATGGAACTGGCAAGTAAACGAGCGCCGAACTTTCTTAGTTTCAAAGTCTTTGTAGTTAATGCAGGTTGCCGAACATTCGGTAACTATTTCACCATCTTCCTCTGCTGTTGAACAAAGAATTTCAATGGCGTCGGGCAGTTGTATTAACCAACTCAGAGAGCTACCAGCAATAATATGCCGATAGGGAACAATAGCGTCATGAATACTGCGGTAAGCCCAGTTTGCAAACAATATTGCTTCTTCGTTGACTTCATCCGAATGAAACATCGAAATTGATACTCTGGCCTCATATTGAATTGTTGTGTCAATCACGCCTTCATGGCTGTCGGCTGTGACATCATGAGCATGGATAATTTCCCAAGGAATACCTAAAGCATCGCCGTCGGGAGACTGATAAGGCAACAACACACGATCGCCTACTTCTTTTAATTCATTGCGCGTCACGGCAAAATGCTCGTCATTCCAGCCAGTAGCAACAACTCGTCCATCACGCTTTTTGACTTTAAGTGTCTTGCCCATTGCTTCAATGCGCTGGCAGACTTCTTGCAACGATCTCAGAGCCATGCCTGAGCGATCGCGATCGAGAGATGTCGTACCCAAAACTTCTTTGACTGCACGACGGATGAGCCGTATATGACATTCAGCAGCTAACTGGTGTCCCACACAAATGAATATTGCGGGGGCACTGGTGGGCGATCGCGAGATCAATAGTTTTTCCACTAATGCAAACATATCCTCTCGCGGACACGCCGGACTTGTCCAGGTAGAGGCATCGTATGTTGATGGATCGCCACCTTCCACGAGTACGGCATAACCAGAGTTAATTGCGGGCACAACTATTTCTGGATCGAGAACTCCTGTTGACCAAACAGGTAGTAATACTGAGTCCATATCGGCAACTTTCTGAGCAATATAGGCGACATTTTTGGAAGCCCGAACATCTTCGCCATTAGCGTTAACGCCTACGTGTTCCCAAGGTTCGATGATAGTAATACAGTTGCGTAACAAATTGGGATGCAATAGTAAAAACTCCAAGTCTGACTGTGAATTAATCACTTTTTCTAAAGGCTGGGCGTGTCCCCACTCAAAAATGCCGTCGCTCGTCAATAGTTGTTTTTCTACCAAGGGGTCTTCTGAGGTTCTATCTGCTAAGAAACGACCTAACAAAATATGTGCCGATTCAAAATCTGATCGGCCTTCATGCACGTAGCCCGGAGTTAGTCGCCAATCGGCTGTGGTGGTTTTATTATTGTTTAATTTCATAGCTTCTACCATTTGCCCTCTACAATTTATAATGCTAAAGTAATAAGTTGATTAGTCCTATTATGTCTTGCTTCCATGTGCTTGGGATTTTAACCAGTTAGTCAGAGCCATAGCTGTTGATTTAACAGCTACGTCTCTGACCCTTGCCCGGAAAATTACCAGCACATGGACATGAATATTGTGCTCCCCTTCATAATGAACATTACCATAATCGTCGAGGTTAAACAAGTAATCGGTGGCGACTAAGAGCTTATAGTCTTCGGTTAGCTATATCAAATGTGCTCCAGCATTTGGGCCCCGGTTTCCGATAACTAATATTCCAGCGATAGTATTTCGGGTCAAGCGTGCGATTTTTGCCAAAGAGCGTTTCCTCAGTAGATGGAAATAAAAGGGTAGAGTGGGTTTTCGGTTGTGCAAATTTCCTAGGTTTTGTGCCTTGACTACCCCTACCCTAAGCAAAGATGTTATGGCTTATTGAGGCAAAGTTTAGATTTGAGCAACGTTAAGGTTAGCAACCAACCCATAGGTTGATATGTACTCTTCTAACTCTGCTAAATCGACATTGCCATTTTTATCGGAGTCAAGAGTATTAAAAAGATAATCAGTGATGTAGCTTCTGACTTCTTCAGAGCTACGTTCGCCTGTTGTCATATCTTCGATTAGCCCTAACAGCTCCATAATCTCAGTTCGATGGAGCGCCTTACTTCCATCCGTATCTAATTGCAGGAAAAGCTTTTTGATATCTTCTGTTGCCACTCTCGAAGAACGCAGTGTTTCTCTCAGTATGTCATTGCCAAATAAATTCATGTGGGAGACATATACTGCGTCAAACTTTGTACCTTTTTTCTTCAGGTCAATCCCTTGGAGCGGGAGCGATCACACCACTGACAACAGGAAGAATACCCAAATCTTCAACGGATCGGGGGCAATATTTTTAGATAAAAAAAGCCCAGCTCGCTCTCCCTCTCCTACACCAACAGATTCTTGAGATGGACAACAGCTTAAGAGCGAGTTTAGGGGATCGATCGTGAATCTAACTAATAAGTTTTGTACAAAACCCGTCCTGTACTTCGAGAATTATCACCTTTGCACCTGCATGACAGCCAAAAAGATTGTGCTAGAATCCATCAATACGTAGTCGTAGGTTGGGCACGGGCCGAGAAGAGCAATCTTCTTGCAGTCTAGGGGAGGTTGTAGGTCAGCCACCATTTGGGTCTTCCCAGTTGAAAGCCACCCTGCAACATGAGCCTGGAATCTGCAACCGCAGCCGAGTGCGGCAGATAGGTTGGGAGTGTCGCGCTAGAATAAGCAGTACGAGTTAACACTCGAACACAAACGCTCGTTGTGCGAGCGTGACCTCGAAACGGGCACATAGCAGCAGGTGATGGGAATAAATCATGTTTGAACGCTTCACAGAAAAAGCAATAAAAGTAATCATGTTGGCCCAGGAAGAAGCTCGCCGCCTGGGTCACAACTTCGTAGGGACAGAACAGATCCTCCTGGGTCTGATCGGTGAAGGAACCGGGGTTGCAGCTAAAGTCCTCAAATCAATGGGGGTCAACCTCAAAGACGCTCGGATTGAAGTGGAAAAAATCATCGGGCGCGGTTCCGGCTTCGTAGCAGTAGAAATTCCGTTCACCCCCCGCGCCAAGCGGGTTCTAGAACTGTCCCTCGAAGAAGCTCGCCAACTCGGACACAACTACATCGGCACTGAACACCTGCTGCTGGGCTTGATCCGCGAAGGTGAAGGAGTAGCGGCTAGAGTCCTGGAAAATCTGGGAGTAGACTTGTCGAAAGTCCGTACCCAAGTGATTCGGATGCTGGGAGAAACCGCAGAAGTCGCAGCCACTGGTGGCGGCGCTCGCACCAAAACCCCAACCCTCGATGAATTTGGCGCCAACCTCACTCAAATGGCGGTCGATGGCAAACTAGACCCAGTAGTCGGACGCCAAAAAGAAATCGAACGGGTAATTCAAATCCTCGGTCGCCGCACCAAAAATAACCCGGTGCTCATCGGCGAACCCGGAGTCGGTAAAACAGCGATCGCCGAAGGCCTCGCCCAGCGCATCGCTAACAACGACATCCCAGACATCCTCGAAGAAAAGCGCGTTGTTACCCTCGACATCGGCTTGCTGGTTGCCGGGACGAAATACCGGGGCGAATTTGAAGAACGCCTCAAAAAAATCATGGACGAAATCCGCACTGCGGGTAACGTGATTTTGGTGATTGACGAAGTGCACACTTTGATAGGTGCAGGTGCGGCTGAAGGGGCGATCGACGCGGCCAACATTCTCAAGCCGGCTTTGGCAAGAGGCGAGCTCCAGTGTATCGGCGCTACCACCCTCGACGAGTACCGCAAGCACATCGAGCGCGATGCAGCCCTAGAACGGCGCTTCCAGCCCGTCATGGTCGGCGAACCCACCGTTGACGAGACGATCGAGATTCTCTTCGGTCTGCGGGAACGCTACGAACAGCACCACAAGCTGAAAATCTTGGATACAGCCCTCGAAGCTGCTGCCAAACTCTCACATCGGTACATCTCCGATCGCTTCCTACCAGACAAAGCAATTGACTTAGTAGACGAAGCTGGTTCTAGAGTCCGCCTGATTAACTCCCAACTGCCCCCCGCAGCCAAAGAACTTGACAAAGAACTCCGCCAAGTCCTCAAAGATAAAGACGAAGCGGTGCGTTCTCAAGACTTTGACAAAGCCGGCGAATTGCGCGATCGGGAAATGACCATCAAAGCCGAAATTCGCGCTATTTCCCAAGCCAAAAAAACCGACTCGGCCCGCACCGGCGAAACAGACCCATCGCCAGTAGTCACCGAAGAAGACATTGCTCAAATCGTGGCAAGCTGGACGGGCGTCCCGGTCAACAAACTGACCGAATCCGAATCCGAAAAGCTGCTGCACATGGAAGATACCTTGCACCAGCGCTTGATCGGTCAGGAAGAAGCAGTGAAAGCCGTTTCCCGCGCCATCCGTCGCGCTCGCGTTGGCTTGAAAAATCCCAATCGCCCGATCGCCAGTTTCATCTTCTCCGGGCCCACCGGCGTCGGCAAAACCGAACTCACCAAAGCCCTAGCCGGCTACTTCTTCGGTTCCGAAGACGCGATGATTCGGTTGGATATGTCCGAATACATGGAACGTCACACCGTCTCCAAACTCATCGGTTCCCCTCCGGGCTACGTCGGCTACAACGAAGGTGGCCAACTCACAGAAGCAGTCCGTCGCCGTCCTTACACAGTAGTCTTGTTCGACGAAATCGAAAAAGCCCACCCCGATGTCTTCAATATGCTTTTGCAAATATTGGAAGACGGCCGCTTAACTGATGCTAAAGGTCGCACCGTGGACTTCAAAAACACGCTGCTGATCATGACCTCTAACATCGGTTCTAAGGTGATTGAAAAAGGTGGCGGCGGCCTCGGTTTCGAGTTCAGCGACAACCAAGCCGATGCTAACTATAACCGCATTCGTTCTTTGGTTAACGAAGAACTCAAAAACTACTTCCGCCCCGAATTCCTCAACCGACTCGACGAAATTATCGTCTTCCGTCAGTTAAACAAGGAAGAAGTCAAGGAAATCGCTGTCATCATGCTCAAAGAAGTGTTCGGTCGTTTGACAGAACAGGGAATCACCCTGGAAGTGACCGAAAAATTCAAAGAACGGCTGGTAGAAGAAGGCTACAACCCCAGCTACGGAGCTCGACCCCTGCGCCGCGCCATTATGCGGTTGTTGGAAGACAGCTTGGCTGAGGAAATTCTTTCTGGCCGCATCAAGGACGGCGATATCGCTGTTGTGGATGTGGGCGAGGACGGAATTGTTAAGGTGCTGCAAGGTCAAAAGCGGGAATTGCTGCCCCAAGGCGCTGAGTAAGATTGAGTGGCGTGCGATCGCGAGTTAAGTTGGGAAATAACCAATCTCGCAGTCGCAAACAACTCAAAATCCTCACATAAAAAAGGTAGAGAATTTAAATTCTCTGCCTTTTTTATGAGTTAATATCAAGAGTAGACTTATTGCCTAAATTTTTGATTGATAAGGAAACCGCAGATAAATGCAGATAATTTCAAGACTGTTTGCGAATGCCTGCACTTCAAGTCTAGTAATTAACAGCGACATACTTCAATGGTAAGCTGTACAGCATTTAAATTGTATATTTTGGGCGGGTTCGCGTGTCCAGCCTGCTCAGGGTTTGATTATTTCTTGAGATGCAATTTAAATGCTGATGAGCTTAATCAGATAATTAGTGGCAACTATATATCGGAGGACTTTCATGACATCTGAAAAAAATAATTTGGGTACAAAAGTAGCAGAAAATCCGCCTGAAACCTGGTGGAAGAAAGCGTGGAAGTCGCAGCGAGAAAATCTTCAGATAGTGATTATTGCTTTGAGTTTAGCAATAGTGATTCGAGCCTTGGTCGCCGAGCCGCGCTACATACCCTCAGATTCTATGGTACCAACTCTGCACGTGGGCGATCGCGTCGTCGTCGAAAAAATCTCCTACTACCTCCAACCTCCCAAAACTGGCGACATCGTAGTATTTGCCCCGCCCGAAAAGTTGCAAGAACAAGGCTTTACCCAAGACCAAGCATTCATTAAGCGGGTAATTGGCTTACCGGGTCAAACCGTCGCCGTTAAAAAAGGTTTAGTTTATCTCAACGACAAACCCCTCGTCGAAAAATATATTGCCGAACCTCCTAAATACCAGTGGGGGCCTTATCGCGTCCCAGAAAATGAATACTTTGTGATGGGAGACAACCGCAACAACAGTAACGACTCCAGCAGGTGGGGATTTTTACCTAAGCAGAATATCATCGGCCGCGCTGTAGTGCGGTTTTGGCCTCTAGAACGCATCGGGGAAGTTTGAAGTCAGTTGACAGTTGACAGTTGACAGTTGACAGTTGACAGTTGTCATCGCAAGCCCAATGCCCAATGCCCATGCCCTATGCTGTACGGAAATTTCTACTTATTCTTGCGCCTTAAGGGGTAGGGACTTCCTCCGGCAACTGATAAAATAGTAGAAAAAGCAGCGGGCATTTCTCGCCTCGATCAAAATTAGTAGAATATTAAAAAATTAGGAAAGCTATGGGATTTTTTGATTCAGAAATTGTTCAGCAAGAAGCCAAGCTGTTGTTTGAAGACTATCAATCTCTCATGAAACTAGGTGGCAATTACGGCAAATTCGATCGCGAAGGCAAGAAAATGTTCATCGCTCAGATGGAATCAATGATGGAGCGCTACCGTATTTTTATGAAGCGCTTCGAGCTGTCTGAGGACTTCATGGCTCAGATGACTGTAGAGCAGTTAAAAACACAGCTCAATCAATTTGGCATTACGCCCCAGCAGATGTTTGAGCAAATGAACTCAACGCTGGAGCGGATGAAATCTGAGCTGGAAAAACAATCCTAGTGAGCAGAAGGAAGAAGGAAGAAAAAGAAAGTATTCCCAATGCCCAATGCCCAATGACTAATGACTAATGACTAATGACTAATGACTGATAATTAAGGCCGCTCAAAAGATGAAGCAGGTTTGAAATTTTCTACGGGTACGCCTTCTAAAGCTTGGCTCATAAAATCGCGCCAAACAGGGGCGACAATCCCACCGCCAGTAGCACCGTAGCTCATCGGTCTATAATTGTCGTTGCCCATCCAAACAGCCACGGACAACTGCGGCACGTAACCCACAAACCAGATATCCCGTTCTGAGGAAGTTGTACCAGTTTTCCCAGCAGCCGGCCGCCCAAGTTGAGCCGCCCTTGCTGTTCCGTTGTTAATTACCCCTTGCAGGGCGCTGTTGAGAGATGCCGCCGCCCAGGAATTGAGAACTAATTTGGGTTTGGGCGTATTGTCGAGCAAAACGTTGCCGCTGCTGTCAGTGACTTGCACGATAAACGTGGTGTCAGAATGCCAGCCGTTGTTGGCGAAGGTAGCAAAAGCTCCGGCCATTTCTAAAGGAGTTAGGTCAACGGCACCCAAGGGCAAAGAAATCACCGGTTCCATCGGACTTCTGATGCCTAGCACCCGGCAAATCTCAATCACTTTATTCAATCCGACTTCTTGCCCAAGCTTGATGGCGGGAATGTTCATAGATGCTTCCAAAGCTCTGCGGATGCTGACGGCACCGGAGAAGCCGCCACCGTAGTTTTGAGGGTAGTAGTAGCCGTCGCCGTCGCGGTAGCCGACAGGGGAGTCGTAGACAACTGAATCCGGGGTGTATTTGCCGCTAGCAAAGGCAGCGTAGTAGACAAAAGGCTTAAAAGAAGATCCGGGCTGGCGACGTGCTTGAATGGCGCGGTTGAACTGACTCTTTTCGTAATCGACGCCGCCCACCATTGCTTTGACGAAGTGGGTGCGTGGATCGACGGCGGCTAGGGCAATTTGACCTTCCTCGCGATCGTAAAACAGCCCTTGGTTGTAAAGCCGATTGTGCCACGCTTTGACTGTTTCTTCGGCTATGCGCTGCATTTTGAGGTCGATCGTGGTTTGAACGCGCATTCCTCCCTTAACCACGGCATCTCGCCCGAAACGCCTCGTCAGTTCCTGGACTACGGCTTGTGTTACGTAAGGAACTTGAGAGACGCCAAAAGAGGTAATTTTGCCTAGCTTAATTTTTTCCTGGCGGGCAGCAGTCTCTTGGGCCGGCGTAATCCATTTTAGCTCCTTCATGCGGCCTAAAACGGTTTCCTGCCGCTCTTTTGCCAACTTGTAATTGACAAAAGGACTGTATTCTTCGGGGGCAGAAATTAAGCCGGCCAGCATCGCTGCTTCTGAAAGAGTCAAATTATTTGCTGACTTGTTGAAATAGCTTCGAGAGGCTGTCTCTACGCCGTACAAGTTGTGACCTAAGTAGATTTGATTCAGGTATAGCTGCAGAATTTGGTCTTTGCTGAGAATTTGCTCCAAGCGGATAGACATTACCGCTTCAGCTACCTTGCGACTAAATTTTGACTGGGGAGAAAGAAACAGGTTCTTGACTAGCTGCATAGTCATAGTCGAACCCCCTTCCACGGTTCTACCTTTCTCTAGGTTGACTAGGAGAGCTCGGGCTATCCCGCCGGGGTTGATGCCTTTGTGGGTGAAGAAGTTGCTATCTTCGATCGCCAGAACAGCTCGTTTCAGGTTCGGGGAGATTTGGTCAAGGGGTACGACATCTCGGTTGGCTTCGTCGTGGATGCTGGCTAGCGGCTTGCCGTTAATGTCGTAAATGTGGGTGGTTTCTGTGGGAGAGTAGGTTTGCAAGATCCGAACATCTGGCAAATTGCGGAAGCTGATCGCTAAGCCAACCAGTCCGCCAGCTACTACGGAACTGGCAAGCATTGTCATGCTGAGTATGGTTCCAGCGGTCACTTTACTGACTGACTGAACAAACTCGAATACGGGGGCTGAGTTTTCCGTGTTATTGCGGACTGCGTTGGTTGACACGTGGATTTCACTTCCTCACTCGATTTGGGGTTTAAGACTTTTAATTTTAGATGCGAACCTTAGATACTGTCAGCTAATGAAAGCCGGTCAGCTTTGGGATTATAGTAGCTTGATAGTTATGTTTTTATGCGTCAACCAGTGAGTGTAACTAATTCTGCTGCACTTTGGCAAAATATGATGGACGATCGCTCCCCGATGATAACTCCTAACCTTTCAGCGCTTTACCGCGGCGTCAGCGAGATTTTTCCTGATCGACCTGATTCTAGCAACCCTGACGAAAATTTAGCCCAACTCCTGGCAAAAGTCGATCGACCGTTGCGCGTCAAACTGGGAATCGACGCCACAGGGGCGGACATTCACTTGGGACACAGCATTTGCTTCCGCAAGCTGCGAGCTTTTCAGGACGCAGGCCACACGGCGGTACTGGTCATCGGAGATTTTACCGCAAGAATTGGCGATCCGACAGGGAAATCGGAGACGCGCAGCCAGTTGACAGCCGAACAAGTGGCGGAAAATGCCAAGACTTATTTAGACCAAGTGCGTCCGATTCTAGATTTTGACACGCCCGGACGTTTGGAAATTCGCTATAACTCCGAGTGGTTGTCAAAATTGGACATGGCGAAGATTTTGGAACTCCTAGGCACGATGACGGTGCAGCAGATGCTCGCTAAAGAGGGATTTGATAACAGGATGCAGCAGGAAAATGCGATTTTCCTGCACGAGTTTCTGTATCCAGTAATGCAGGGTTACGATTCAGTAGTCTTGGAAGCGGATGTGGAGTTGGGCGGAACCGACCAAAAGTTTAATATTGCGGTGGGGAGAGATTTGCAGCGCCATTTTGCGATGAAACCGCAGTTTGGTTTGCTGATGCCGATTTTGATCGGGACTGACGGCGTACAAAAGATGTCGAAATCTTTGGGAAATTATGTGGGTTTGTCGGAAGACCCGCTGACGATGTATTCTAAGTTGGAGAAAATTGCCGATAGTTCGATCGCCCAGTATTTTGAACTATTGACAGATTTGCCACTGGATGAATTGCCAGACAATCCGCGAGAAAAACAGAAACTTTTGGCTGTGGAGGTGGTGCGCCAGTATCGGGGGAAGGAAGCGGCGGAACGCGCACAACAAGATGCAATTGCGCTGGTTAAAGGTGCAGCAGGACAAGCTGATGCTGTGGCGGAGTTTTCTTTGGCAAGTGTGCAGTTTCCGGCTAAGTTGTTTTATATTCTGAGTGCTAGCGGGCTTTGTAAAAGCAGCGGTGATGCGCGGAAGTTGATGCAGGGCGGTGGGGTGAAGTTGGAGGGATCTCGGGTTTCTGATGTTAACCTTACTTTTGAATCATCGGCTGATTTATGGGGTAAGGTTTTGCAGGTTGGGAAGAATAAGTTTGTGCGATTGGTGTCTTGAATCTCTTGTTTGACCGCAGATGAATACTGAAGATGAACGCTGATGAACGCTGATAATCGAATTATTGTTGCTTTGGATGTTTCGAGTCAAGAAGAGGCGATCGCACTTCTGGACAAACTCCCGCAAGTATCTTTCTGGAAAGTGGGTTTGGAACTGTTTGTGAGTTCCGGGCCGGGGATTTTGGAAATTTTAAAACAGCGGGAAAAGCGGATTTTTCTCGATTTAAAGTTTCACGATATCCCGAATACTGTGGCTGGTGCTTGTCGAGCTGCTGCTAAGTATAATGTAGATTTATTGACTATCCATTCTACTTGTGGTAAGGATGCTTTGAAAGCGGCACAGTTGGCTTTGACTGAAGGGGCGGCGGCTGTGGATAAACCGAGTCCTAAGTTGATTGCAATTACTCTGTTGACGAGTTTGAATTCGCGACAGTTGGCTTTTGAGTTGAAAATACCTTTGGAGTTGCCAGAATATGCTTTGCACATGGCATTATTGGCTAAGGAAACGGGTTTAGCTGGGGCTGTTTGTTCTCCGCAAGAAGTGGAACAGTTAAGAATGAGTTGCGGCGATGATTTTCTGTTAGTTTGTCCCGGTGTGCGTCCGAAATGGGTTGATGGGGGCGATCAAAAACGATCGATGACTCCAAAGGCCGCTTTAAAAGCTGGTGCGGATTATCTGGTGATTGGGCGGCCAATTACTGCTGCGCCAGATCCAGTGGCGGCTTTTACCCGTATTTGTGAAGAGTTGGGATAAAAATTTGAATGTTTTTTAAACCCCAGATAAACACAGATGAATCCAGATAAAATCCCATCAGCGTTCATCTGTGTTTATCTGCTAACATCTGCGGTTCCAAGTCCGGCTTTGGCAGTTAATTTTATGACAAATTATTCTAACAGTATAAATGCCAGTGGTTATGGTTTGTTAGCGCGATCGCCCTGTCCCGCTGATTTAGAAACTTTAGTCGATCGTCTGTTGCAAGATTTGCCTAGTTATGCTAATCGCGTAATTGTGCGATCGCACTTTTCTCCTAACACTAACACACCGTCCGTTTACGCGCTGCCTCAAATAATTTTAGCCGGCCGCCCGGAGTTTGAACCCTTACCTTTAAATTTTGAAGATGCGCTTCCTGAAAATGCCAGTCAAGTTTTTATTACTACTTTGGAACGGCAGTATCGCCGGGGAAAACGAGTCGAGATTCAGCAATATCACTGGCTGTTTTTAACTAAAACGGAGAACGGGTGGGAGTTGGCAAAAATCGTTTCTCGGTTTGGTACTGCGGCGGATATTCGTCCTTTATTAGGTCAAGATAGTGAAAGCGAAATTGCTGAGGCTATTCGTTTGTGGTTGCGCGATTGTTATGCAAAGCCATAACTTGAGTTTCAATCAAAGGGGGCGGGTTTTTGAGATTGTAGGTAAATAGCAGAGATTGTTGGTGAAACCCGCCACGACAAATCAACAACAAAAATTGATTAGAATTGCTCTTTAAATTCGTCTAGTTTAGCCTTGATTAGTTGCATATCTTGCCACATAAACCATTTTGGACTTTCCGGTTCGCGGGAGGGATTTCGCAGCAAGTACGACGGGTGAAAAATTGGCATACACAAACGATTTTCCCATTCTATCCATTGACCTCTAATTTTACTAATTGGTCGCTTGTCGCTTAGCAAACCTTTGAGGGCTGTTGCACCGGTTAATAAAATAATTTTGGGGTCTAAGATGCGAATTTGTTCGAGCAAGTAAGGTTTGCAAGCTTCGATTTCTTTTGCTGTCGGAGGGCGGTTGTTGGGAGGACGACATTTGATGACGTTGGCAATGAATACGTCGGTTTCTGCACTCAATCCCACGGATTCTAAAATCTTATCTAACAGTTTGCCGGATCGCCCGACGAAGGGCAATCCGGTTTCATCTTCGTTTTGTCCGGGCGCTTCTCCCACAATCAAAATTGAGGCTTGAGGATTGCCGCGCCCGATGACAGCGTGAGTGCGCGTATTGCCCAATTCGCAGCGATAGCAGCGATTGCAGTGTTCGCCGATTTGTTCCATATTTTGATAAGTGCCGGGAGGAATGGGAATTTTGGCATTTGCTGGTATTGAGTCAGTTTGGAAAGTGGCACTTTGATTGTTGTCAAAAAGGCTGAGTTGCAAGTCGCTGGACATACGTTTTACAATTAGGGAGATATTTTGGAGTCTAGAGTTTATAGTTTAGATCGGGTTTGGTGATTTGAGATTGGCTAGATGGTTGTATGCGATGCTGTCGATTCCCTACGGGATAGCTACGCTTCACGCACAATCTCCAATTAACACTGGCACAATCTCCAATTGTTTGGTTGAGCTCGTACAGGCAAAAATATGTTCTCTAACCCGTTTTTTGATGATCGCGCCGATGCAGGCGAAAAACTGGCCGAGGCAGTTGTGGACGAGTTCGGCAAGTTGAGTTTAATGACACAGAAGGCGGTGAAACCGATTGTTTACGCCTTGCCGCGCGGTGGTTTGCCCGTTGCTGTGCCGATTGCGCGCCGCTTGGGCTGTCCTTTGGATGTGGTTGTCGCCAAGAAAATTACTCGCCCAGATAATTTAGAATTGGCGATCGGGGCTGCAACTGCTGACGGTCACGTCCTCTGGGAAAAGCAAAAGCAGCACAATTTACGCTTGCAAAAATCAGCCCTGCCCTTGGCTCAAAATAATGCTCAATCTCTGCTGGCAGATTTGTCTCCTGGACGCCCAAATGTCAGCGCGGCGGGGACTTTGGCGATTTTGGTAGATGACGGCATTGCTACGGGGATGACGATGGCTGTGGCGGCTAAGGCTTTGGAGGCGCAGCAACCGCTGGCTTTGTGGATTTGCGCGCCTGTCGCCCCGGCAGATTTGATGGGATTTTTGGCCGGAATGGGCGATAAGTTGATCGTTCTGGAGACTCCTCACCCTTTTTACAGTGTCAGTCGTTTTTATGGGCAATTTCCGCAGGTTGAGACGGCGGAGGCTTTAAGGTGTTTGCAGCAACAAACTGAATGGCGATCGTAGGTTAAGCTAGAAGGCTAAATCCAAAAGCTCGATCGCTAAAACATGAGACCTTGGCAATATTGGTTGGACACTTTGATTCTGTCTACTCAGCACAATCCGCCTCGCTTTGTTGAGTTGGTGATGTTGACTTTGGCGATGATTTTACTCGGGTTCTGGAGTGTAACATTGCAGTGGCAGTATTTAACCCTGTCTTTGAGTTATATAATTGGTTCGTCTTTTTCAATTTTGGTGCGGGAATACCTCGGCCCGCGGCCTCAATTTCAGCTAACTCATCTGACAGCATTGCTGTTATTAATCATCAGTTTTTATAGTTTTGCTGAACTGATTAGATAGTTAAGGCAGTTTTGATTTGTAGAGTCAGGTTTGACAATGTGATTGCGAAGGTGGTGAAGCAATTGCAGAAATTATATAGCAATCCTCAGCGGGTTGTGAACTAGATGTTTTTTTGAACGAACCGCGAATACGCGTTAGGCGAAGCCGCGCATAAGAGAACACCACAGAATGATTGATCGGGTGCATCTCACTTTGGCAAATACATCAAGTTGAAAGTTGACCGTTGAGGTAAGCACAGCGAAGAGAAAGGATAGAGGGAACGCTCTCAATATTCCATTGCGCTCCTGATATTTTCACCCTAAATCCAATTCGCTTAATAATTGATTCAACTGTTCCAGAACCAATCGAACGGCTCTTCAGAACTTATGGTGATAACTTTATCTAATAAAAGATAGACTCGTGCATAAGACTAGAAGCTGAAACTC
>NZ_JAUBQW010000137.1:0-16206 GCF_036701485.1 Microcoleus sp. Pol11C3
TGCACTTTATTCTCGATCGCGCGCTCAAAACCCAGGCTACCTCAAGTGCGATCGATATATTCAGCAAGCCCTAAATAGTCTCATCCCTATTTAAAATGACTATATAGGAATCGCGCCCGACGATTAGGACGCTCTTAATTGCACTTTCCCCATGCAGTCGATTGCAATTTCATGCAGGACTTCTTCCTTCTTCCTTCTTCCTTCAATATCTCCTATAATTATGGGCTTGATTTTTGATTGTAGTATTCAGAAGCCAGCCGTTTTTCAAACAACCACTGTTTGCTTTCAGGGGAATCATCCAGCCAGCGATCAATCAATTCCGCCCATTTGACAGGCAGACGCAACTCATGCCAGGTTGAGTGAGAAGCGACAGAAAGATTGTGGTAAAGCGCTGAATCCGAAATAACTTTTTCGATACATTCTGCTAAAGCCTGAGAGTTCCCCGCTTGAAAAATCATCGAATTAATACCGTGCTTTAGGTGGGTTTTAAACATCGGGTGATCCGAAGCTACTATCGGTGTTCTAGTGCGTAAAGCGTGCTGAATTGTCAGGGGAAAACCTTCGGGATATTCGTGCCGACTAGTAACTAAAACGAGAGCGGCTTCTCTCATTAAAGGTTCTAAAGTCTGAGTTGGCACTATTCCCAGAAATTCTACATAATCTTGAATTTGCAACTGTTCGACTCGCTCGGCAAAAAACTCATCTTCACCTCTACCTGCCATTTTTAAGTAAACGGATATATTTCGTTCTCTTAACTTTGCTACGGCTCTCAATATATCGCCCACTCCCTTACTTTGTACTAACGAACCCGCGTAAAAAAGTTGAATTTTTTTGATATCCGCAGGGATTGTTTTCGGCGACAAAGAGCCGGGATTGGTCTCTACAAGAAAGTCCCAGGGAATTATTTTATCAGCTTTTACTCCAATTTCTTTGAACAATAAAGATGAAGTAATGCCGTAAGTTCCAACCCATTCTATTTGCTTGTTATTCAACAATTGGGATAGGAAATAGTTGCGGGTTTTATTGCGCCAAGTTTTTGTAGCAATAGATTCGGCAAATACAGCGATGGTTCTAATTTTGTTTTTAATTGCCCAATTAAAAACGGCTGGAATAGTCGTCCGCATGATTAAATGAGTGGGATTTTGCTGGGCAATTAACTCGTTCAATTTTTGGGGATCAATGTGGTAATTAAACCCGCAACCGATCGCCCGCACGCCGTTCTCTAGAACTCGATCGTCAAATTTTGGTGTCATGCAGCAAATAACCGTTACTGACTCCGCTCGTTTTGCCATCTCGGTAACGGCATCAACACAATATTTTTGAGCGTAGTAGTTTTCCTCTCCCCCTTTGGCTAAATGCTGAAAGACTTCTGCGTAATCGCCGGCATACTGAACTATGACTAAGCGCATTTTTCTAAACTCTGGTTGTACAGTATTTAATAGGACTTACGGTGCAAAAGATGTGCAAGCAGCTTGATTAGGACGGTTTGATGTACCGCCACGACTGCACTATTAATTTTATTTTGCTTTAGCCTTATTATAAAGAGTTTCGGCAACAGTCACGTCAATAGATAGCGGCAGCCGCCGCTTTGTATGGGGGGTTTCCGGCTAATTTTTTCTTTATTTTTGTGAGAGTTTATGGCAAGTAGGATACGGGAATTAATCCCAACTAAGTAACCAGAAATACTGTCTCCTGCAATTTGATGTCCGAATTTGCGATCGGCACTCACATATCATATTGGAGGGGATGCCAGCAGAATTGGCCTGTAAAATTCACAAACCGTGACAATATTTCGTTTTAGGGTACTCAATAAGCCAAAGTTTCTAAAGTTTCCCGCAGATACGAACGAACCTGCTGATCGATGGTGGCATTTTGCTGCTGACGCTCAAAATTGAGTTCTAGCTGCCAGCGTTGAAATCCTGAACTTGCGCCGATCGCGGATTTGAGACTGCCCCAGATTTCAGAATCTTCGCACAGCTCGATCGGCTCTGCGGCTTGAGGTTCTTCTGTGATCGGTAGATAATTCGCCATATTGTTATACCTCTGTTTTAATCCCCTCTAAGGATTTAAAGCTGACCTTGACACTCTCTATTATAGATTCTTCTCTCCAGATAGCCAATATAAAATATCCACAACCTGCCATTAAAAATTAAATATTAAGACTATTAATAATCTCTATCTAAAGAGGGGTCTTACCTATTTTTTTCACAGCATACATCTGTACAAATTAAAGTAGCTTAAACTACAATTGTCCCCCTCTTAATTTTTTATTTCACTTTTTTTCGCTCGACTCTTCGGGTAGAGATGTAACGCTGTTGGTGTCAGCAGGTTTTGGGTTGACAATACTGCCGACTGACAAATTCCCTATGCCGGAGGCTGGCCCAATTGACTCTACGGGTGCAGCCACAGTGGCAGTTGTCTCGGCTGCAAAAGCCGGCAAAAGTCGATCGACTTGCCAAGGCGCGATCGTAAAATCCTGCCAAATTTTTTCTAAAACATGAGGCTTTGTCGCTGCCAATTTTGATTCCGGCGTCAGCAAAACCGCCATCACACTAGCAGACACCTGCAAAAACAAATTGCTAGCTAAAAAAGCAGAAGCTGCCAACAACAATCCCGCCCACCGCCAGGAAGGAGGAAAGGGAGCCACCGAAGCTGCCAGAGGAGCCAATCGGTAGAGTTGCCACAAAATTACTGCCAGCAAAACAGCGACAAAAAGAGTGATTCCTTGATTTAACTTAGTTTTAAACCGAGCCAGAATCTGCTGCTGCACAGAAGTTAAATTTTGCGGTTTTAGCGCCACAACTAAAATACTAAAAATGTAAAAAGGGCGGAACCACTGCATCCACAACACAGGAACAATACCTGCTACAGCTACTAAAAATATTTCTAACCAGACAGGGAGTAGGGGAGAACCCACTGCGAGTCCCAGCAAGCACAGTCCCAGGAATATCGGCAGTGTAGCAGCCCCAGAAAGGTGAATCCACAAAAAAGTATCTGACCAAAAAGAACGCACTTTAAATAATTATGAGTTATGAGTTATGAGTTATGAGTTTTGAATTTTGATAGTCGGGGACGCACTCTTGACCCAGCAACCCGGTGCGAAGAGTACATTTCTAGCGGTCAAACCGAGAATTTTGGGATGGAAATCGGTTTCTTTGCGTAAGTCTTATTTTAGTTTTAAATTTGGAATTTTCAGCAACAGCCAAGACGATTAGGACGTTGTTAATTGTTAACATTTTTGCTTTTATTGCTTCTTGATTCTTTCCTCTATCACTACAACCTTCTTCCTTCTGCTATAAGTTAAAAACAAAAGTTGCGAGTCAGGAGTTGGGGAGTATTGAGTGAAGAGAAGAGTTGCGAGCGATCGGCAATTTGGTTGCGATCACTCAAAAATACTCTTCCCACTCAACACTCACAACTCAAAACTATTGAGAGAGAGTCCGGCGCTTAGTAACCATCCGGTAGGCTTCAATAATATCGCCATCCGCCCAGTCGCTAAACCCGCTCAAGGAAATGCCGCATTC
The DNA here is from genome assembly GCF_036701485.1 of Microcoleus sp. Pol11C3. Classification (NCBI taxonomy): domain Bacteria; kingdom Bacillati; phylum Cyanobacteriota; class Cyanophyceae; order Oscillatoriales; family Microcoleaceae; genus Microcoleus; species Microcoleus sp. Pol11C3. The sequence continues at coordinate 3,525 of NZ_JAUBQW010000137.1, forward strand.
AAAGCCAGAATTGACTTCTTTGGCATCTTCCTTCATCCGTTTGAGGGAGTCAAGGACACCTTCGTAAACGACATTGTTGCCCCGGCGCACCCGCACCTTACAGTTACGGATGACTTTGCCAGAGAGTACCATACATCCAGCCACAGCCCCGCGACCGATCGCAAAGACAGCGCGGACTTCGACTTGACCCAAAGGTTCTTCCACCAATTCGGGCTCCAGCAGGCCTTCCATCGCCCCTTGAATGTCATCCAAGAGGTTGTAGATGATGCTGTATTCCCGCACGTCTACGCCTGCTTGGTCAGCCGCGAGACGAGCGTCGGTGGCGAGAGTAGTATTGAACCCGATAATTACAGCATTACTGGCTGCTGCGAGGTCAATATCCGTTTCTGTAATTTCCCCAGGAGCAGATAGCAGCAGTCGGAGTTGAACTTCTTTTTGAGGAAGTTGAGTCAGAGCGCCGACAATTGCTTCGAGGGAGCCTTGGACATCTGCCTTCAAGATCAAGTTGAGTTCCTTGAGAACGCCTTCCTTAGCTTGTTGAGAGAAGCCACTGAGGCTGATCCGGCCGCCTTGCAGCAGGCGGGAATCTCGTTGAGAGGTAGCTCTTCCAGAGGCGATCGCCGCAGCTTCTTTTTCGTTTGCGAAGACATCAAACTCGTCTCCGGCGCGAGGAACTTCCCGCAGCCCCAGCACTTCCACCGCAAACGATGGAGTTGCGTGCTCTACGCGATCGCCCCGGTCATCGATCATTGCGCGCACCTTGCCGAGAGCCGAGCCTGCGACCACAATATCGCCCACTCGCAGAGTGCCGTTCTGCACCAGCAGAGTTGCCACAGGCCCCCTTGCCTTATCGAGGTGAGCTTCAATCACAGTACCCTTAGCCGGTCGGTTCGGGTTGGCGTTGAGGTCTTCCATTTCCGCCACTGTCAGAATCATTTCCAACAGCGTATCCAGGTTTTCGCCTCGGATCGCGCTGACTTGCACCATCGTGACATCGCCGCCCCAGTCATCTGCGACCAAGCCGTACTCAGTAAGCTCTTGCTTCACCCGTTCCGGCTGAGCGCCCTCCTTGTCAACTTTATTGATAGCCACGACAATTGGCACTTTCGCCGCTTTCGCGTGGCTGATCGCTTCAATTGTCTGGGGTCGCACGCCGTCGTCGGCTGCCACCACCAAGATGGCGATGTCCGTAACCCGCGTTCCCCGAGCCCGCATCGCTGTAAAGGCTTCGTGGCCGGGCGTATCCAAAAATACGACCTGCTGGCTCTTACCTTCGTGTTCCACATCTACGTGGTAAGCACCGATGTGCTGAGTAATCCCCCCTGCTTCTCCCTGAGCCACCTTTGTTTTGCGGATCGAGTCGAGCAACGTAGTTTTGCCGTGATCCACGTGACCCATAATCGTTACCACTGGCGGACGGCGCTGGAGGTATTCCATATCGGTGGCGTCCAGCATCTCGATCAGTTTTTCCGCTGGGGCTACTTTTTCTGGAGTTTCTACCTCTACACCCATTTCTTCGGCTACCATCCTCACCGCTGGAATGTCCAGGGTTTCGGTAATATTTACCGCAATTCCTTTAGAGAAAAGCCGCTTAATAATTTCGGTTTCGGGAACAGCCAGAGTAACTGCTAGTTCTTGAACGGTCATCGGTCTGCTCAGCAGCAGCTTTTCTGGACGTTCTACCTTAGCTTCGGCTGTTTTGCCCCGGTTGCCGCGTCCCCCACTCGAACCAGAAGAAGAACTTTTATCGTGAGAAGGGCCCGGTCTCTTATTTTTGCCACTGCTTCCGGGTGCGCCCGGAGTTGGTGTTGACTTGGGTGCTGCTTGTGACTTCGCTTTAGCTGGACGGGCTAGGGACAGGCTGACGGTGACTGGTGCTGGCATATCCAAGCCGTTTTCTAAGTCGTCGTCATCCTCATCTATTGGTTTGAGGCGAGAACGTTTTGCCTTAACTGCCTTGGCAGCTTTAGCAGCATCTGAGTTTTCGTCATCATCTTCTTCCCAAATGACCGATGTCTTTTTGGCAGGACGAGGGAGGGATGGCCTTTCGAGGAGAGTAATCCCCAGCAACGGCGTATTATCTTCTTCGTTGTCATCAGTGTCATCCCCTGCGGCTCCGGTATCACCGCCCCGGCTACGCAGCCCGGTAGCTGACGTTGCGGGGGCAAGGCTCCGGCGCGGTCCCCCCTGCTGGGGTCGATCGGCAAGTTGAGTTTTGACTGGGCCACCAGCGCCTTCCCGGCGCGGTCTTTGTGCGTCGCGAGATTCGGTACCTCCCGGTGCAGGTCTGCTGGGGCGACTCGGTTTAGTCGGCGCTTCCAGAGTTTCTGACTGTTCTGATTGCTCTTGCTCGGTTTTTGCAAGTTTGAGTACCGGCTTGTTCCCCAGATTTTGTGGGCTGCGGCTACCCGACTCCGACGCCCCTCTGACTGGCGGCGACGTGAGTTTTGCCGAAGGCGCGGGAGGGGCGATCGGCGGTTGCTGGGTGCGTTCTGGAGCCTTTTCCGACGGCGGTTGAGCTACCGCAGGTGCCTGCGCCTGGGCGGTGGTTTCCGGGGCGATCGCACCTACAGTTTCCGACACTATTTCTGACGGAGCCGCCGAGACAGCTACATTTGGCTTCGACAGTACAGGTCGATTGATATTCGGTTTAGCTGGAGGCTGGAGTTGTTGAGCTGCAGGCGACTTGGGAGGAGTTGCCACGGTTGCCGCAGGCTGGTTTTTGTTCTCCTCGTTGCCTGCAGGCTGGGAGGAAGCACCAGCCGGCCGTACTTTTGGACTGCGTATTTCTAAAATTTGCTGCTTTTTTTGTTGGTCGTTAGGGTGAGGGCCAGATTCTCTAGATGGCGCTGCTGCTCTTTCGGGTGGAGCTGGCTTGCCGGGGGAAGAGTGGCTACTGGCTACGTATTTTTCCGCCGTTTTGCGAATGCGCTCTGCTTCTGATTCTGTAATTGTGCTGCTGTGGCTCTTGACTGAAATATTGAGCCGCTCGCATACTGCCAAGATGTCTTTATTATCCAAATTTAGTTCCCGTGATAATTCGTAAATTCTTACTTTGCCGTTGTTCATCCACTCTGCCCTCTTTTGTGCCAACCAGTTTTTACATTGTGATTTTTTGTTCTAATGACGACATCATTCGCTGTGATTGATTCAGTGTCAGGAATCGGGGTTTTGGTACTCGCTCAGCAATTTTATCTAAAAGATGCAACTCGCTGAAGTCTGCGGTTGAAGAATTCTCAAGTCTGTTTGGGAACTTGGAACTCCGAAGTCTGAGTTTTGGCAAAACCCACTCTCTCAAGCTTCAAAGTTTGCCTTTCCACCTTGAGGATACCTCTGCTAGTACCCTACCCTTATCTAATCTGACACAAATCTTTCCAGACTGGTGGGCAGATCGGATTGGGGTTTTATAGCTGGCGCTACCGGTAATTACTGGTAGGGCTGCCAAGAGGGTTTATACAGTCGATACCGAACTACTGTCGGTTTTTCGTCCGGCTATGCCAGAGTAAGATGTACAGTCAGATGTGGCTAAACGCTGCCAAAGTGTTTGGTACAGTTCGTCAGACACAGGCGCTTTGAGCGATCGCCCAAGCCGATTTTTTTTCTGAGCTGCTTTGAGGCATTCTGCTTCCCGACAAAGGTAAGCAGAACGGCCCATGCCACGATCTAATTGTACCTGATGAGAAGGATAGAGCCTGACTACTCGCCAAAAAGCTTCCTTAGGAGCTATTTTTCGACAACTTGCACAGCACCGGTAGTTCGGTTTCATTTCTTGTGAGAGGGGGAGAGGGGGAGTATGGGAGAAGTCCTCCTTGTCTGCCGAAGAGAGAAAATATTGTAAATGTCACAGTTTTTAGACTGCGGCTTCGGTTTCCTCCGTGGCGGCGGCCTCCTCTTCCTCAAATTCTGCGGTTTCCTCGTCGCCGTCGTAGTCGCCCGCTTCGTCTGCGTCGTAGTCGCCTGCTAGTTCTTCGAGCCTAGTTGCTTCTGCTGCCAATTTGCTGTCTTCGGCCGCGCGATCGTACTTAGCAATATCTTTGATATCGATTTTCCAACCTGTTAGGCGAGCTGCGAGGCGGACGTTCTGACCTTCTTTGCCAATAGCAAGACTCAGTTGGTCTTCAGCGACCAAAATGTGAGCTCTCCTGCCTTCTGGAGCAACTAAACGCACTTCATCTACTCTAGCGGGACTCAGAGCGTTAGCAATATAAGTTGCGGGGTCTGGAGACCAGCGGATCACGTCTATTTTTTCGCCGCGCAATTCGTTGACTACTACCTGAATCCGCGATCCCCGCGCTCCGATGCAGGCTCCTACCGGGTCTACGTCGCGATCGAGAGTATCAACTGCTATTTTAGTCCGAGGGCCGACGTGCCGGGAGGGCGGATTTGCCTCCCTGGCTACGGCGACAATCCTCACCACCCCGTCTTCTATTTCTGGTACTTCGTTAGCAAACAGGTAAACCACCAAACCTGCGTCGGCTCTAGAAACAAGTAACTGCGGCCCTCTAGTAGAGCCTTCGCCTACTTTTTTGAGATAAACCTTGAATGTAGCGTTGGCCCGGTAATTGTCATTGGGCAACTGTTCGCGCTTGGGGAGTTCAGCATCTACTTCCGGCTGACCGAAGCTGCTGGTAACTGCCAAAATTACCGACTGCCTCTCAAACCTGAGCACTCTTGCTTGAAGAACGGTTTCTTCTAAATCTTTAAACTCTTCTTGAATCATTTTGCGCTGTTGGTCGCGCAGTTTTTGAGCGAGAACTTGTTTGGTCTGGATGGCAGCCATGCGACCAAATTCTTTTTGATTTGGTGTTACGTCTACGAGCACGATGCTCCCAGGCTGAGCTTCCGTCGCTACTTCTTGCACTTCGGAAAGTGATATTTCATGATCGGGATTGGCGACTTCTTCGACAATAGTTTTGTTGGCTAAAACGCGGAAACCTTCTTGTTCGGCGTCGAGTTCTACATCAAAGTTGTCGAAGTATTCTTCGCTGAAGTGATCGAGTTTTTGGGTACGGCGGTAGCGTTCGTATCCTTTGAGCAGGGCTTCTCGCAAGGCTGCTTGGACGGCGTGTTTGGGTAAATTGCGTTCTTTGCTAATACCTTCGACCATTTCTTTTAGTCCGGGCAGGGGAACCATTGACATATAAAACACTCCTTTTTTGCTGTGGTAATAAGTAACTGGTAATCGGTAATTGGGACTTGGAAACTTTCAAGAAAAAGTGATGACACAGGAGTGATGAGTTACTGAATAGGATTAGGGGAACTGGGTGCTGTAACAATTTATTTGTTGTTCCTATTCAACCCGCTGCTACAGATGTGATTGTTAAAAAGTAACTCGCAGCGAAGCGTTTTCAGCTTGCTGCGAGGCAATCTCAAAACTCAAATCGGGCGGGCACAGGGGCACCCCCCCTACAACTCAAAACTCAAAATTTCCCTTTACATCTCCTTTCCTTCGTCTAGTTCAACTTTGACAATCTGAGGGCGGGGAATTTTAACCTGTCGCCCTTTTTGATTGAGATAAACCGCTGTTTCATCCCGGGACAGGAGTAGTCCTTTCCACTCTTTTACACGCGAGTCCGGTTCGGTGGCTTTGACTGTCACGGGGAAGCCTTTAAAGGTAATGAATTCTCGATCGCTGCTGAGCAATCGGGATATTCCGGGACTGGAAATCTCTAGCACGTAGGCATCGGGTATGATGTCGGCTGCCTCTAACTCGGCATCGAGGGCTGTACTCATGCGCTCGCAGTCGCCTAAACCGGTGTCTTGTTGGAGGTTGCGGATGTCTACCCGCAAGACGGGAGGATTTTGGTTGGTGTGAAACACTGCTCCCACTACTTCCAATCCCAGTGTTTCCGCAACGGGGGTAGCTAAGTCAATGATTTGTGGGATTAGGGGATGAGTCATATCGAATACTTAAGTTAAAACTCCTAAACTCGGACAGGGGCAAGGAAAAATTTGGTGTTGAGATTGCTTGGCTTTGAGGTGCTTTGATTAGGTGGCTGCGACTTTCGTCTTCAACTTTGGGACTTACCCAACTTCCCAGCAGGGGATCTCAAGCGGGGGGGTACCCCTACTAAATCAGTCCTCAACTTGCAAGTCAGACGCCCTGAGCTCTTTTCCTGCGACTAATGCAACAAAAAAAGTGGGCTTGACCCACTCCTAGGTAAAACAATTTCTTCCAAGAAGTTTGAGGACTTCTTCTGATCGAAGGGAGGCCTCAGTTCTCAGTTTAGCTCGATCGCCCGCCCGGTGACAAACCGATCGCCATCGGCGGACTGTCCGAGGGCAGAAGGGGATAGCTGACAGGGGGAATAAGGACGACTTGATCACCGTTGTGGAGTGGGGTGGGGCGAGGGCAAATTCCTGGTTGATACCGAAGCAGGTGCGATCGATCCTAGAACAGGGGGGGAGTGGCACTCAGGCGTTCTAGGACTTGCGATACGGGAGTTTCTTTGGGAAATTCTAATTTCAGTTCGGACAAGCTCTCTGCTTCTTGATAGGCGGTGAAGAGCTTGACAGTGATGGTGATTGGTAGATTAGACCTCTTGCAAAAATAACTAGGACGGGCAAGATGCCCATCCCACAAAAAACATTTTTTCTTGTGGAACGGGCATCTTGCCCGTTCCAAAATTTGATTAAAAGGACTTTTGCAAGAGGTCTATTATACCATTCTTTTAAAGATGTGATAGACTTGTGTAAAAAGTAAAGGCGAGAATTACAATGTCTGGTCGTCCTCATATAAAAATTACAGAATCTGTAGAAGATTTACGAGAAATCCTCAAGCAACAAAAAAGAATACTAGCTTACAATAAAGTTCAAATGCTTTATTTGTTTCAGTCAAAACAAGTAGAAACTGTTCGGGAAGTATCCACAGTTTTAGGTAAAAGTGAGGCAACGCTTCATCGCTGGCTCTCCCAATATAGAAAGGGCGGTCTGAAAAATTTGTTAAAAAATAGGCAGGTTTTCGGTCGCCCAAAAAAGTTCTCAGTTGAAGTAGCAGCTTCATTGCAACAAGAGTTGCGAGACCCCGAAGGGTTTCAGAGTTATAAAGAAGTTCATCTCTGGCTCTGGTTGATTAAAGGAATGGCCAGTAGTTACCCGGCTGTATATTCTTTAGTAAGAGGTGAATTAAAAAGTAAATTAAAAATTCCTCGACCTCGCAGTATTTCTCAGAAATCTACGGCAATTAATGAATTTAAAAATAACTTGCATCAACAGATAAAAGCTTTACTACAGAAAGCTTTACATCAAGTAAACAAATATCAAAAAGTCACTTATTGGTGTAGTGATGAAACTCGCCTAGGGCTGCATACCATTCGTCGGCGCAAGCTGACGCTTTCAGGCGTAAAGCCCATGGGGAAGCATCAATGGAAATTTGAGTGTTTTTGGCTGTATGGGGCAGTATCGATCCCTACTGGAAAAAGTTTTTTTTGGGAGTTTTCGCATTTATACAAAGTTTGTTTTGAAGCATATTTACAACTTTTGTCCATCCAATATCCTCCTGAATTACACATCATTCAAGTTGATAACGCACCCGCTCATAATTTAAGCTCATCTGAATTACCAGACAATATCATTTTACTATTTCAGCCTCCGGCTTGTCCTGAAGTAAATCCCACAGAAAGAGTGTGGGAATATCTCAAAGGTTTTTTAGCTTGGTCGGTGTTTAGTAATCTTGACGAACTCCGCACAAAAGTCCAGGAAATTTTGGCATCTTTCACCGATCGCCTCATTGGTTTTCTCACCGGATGGTCTTGGATTTTACATTCCTTATCTCTATCACATCTTTAAAAAAATGGTATTAGACATGGGCGATCGCCAAATTAACGGTATATTGACAAAACAGCCAAACTAAGATTCACCATAAAAATCCCCCTTACTAATGCTGAATAGGAAGCTCAATTACAAACTCTACCCCCCATTCGGGCGAGGAAATGCAGGTCAGCGTACCACCATGTTTTGCTTCTACAATCTCACGGCTTATAGACAAGCCTAAACCTGTCCCTTTACCCACTGATTTTGTAGTAAACATCGGCGTAAATAAATGCTGCATTATCTCCGGCGTTATCCCAAGCCCATTGTCAGCAATCCGAATCACCACTCTGTCATCCTGAAGCATTTCAGTGCAGATCCGAATCTGTGGATTGTCATTGCTGTGTTGCTTTTCTCCGCACAGCGGACAACTGATCGTAGACTCTTCTAAAGCATCAATTGCATTCGCTAATACATTCATAAACACCTGATTCAGTTGCCCCGGATAACACTCAACTAGGGGCAATTCGCCATACTCTTTAATCACTGCAATTCCTGGGAAACTTCCTTTAGATTTCAGCCGATGCCCTAAAATTAATAACGAACTATCTAACCCATCATGAATATTCACTGGTGTGACTGCCGATGTATCCAAACGAGAAAAATTACGCAGTGACATAGAAAGATTATAAAGTCGATCTGTTCCTACCGCCATTGAATCAAGAATTTTTGGCAAATCTTCAACGATAAACTCTAACTCAATCTCCTGGGACTTATCCTCAAATTCTGATGTTGAAGTAACGTTGTGCTGGCAAAGCCGAGTCATCCCGATCAAATCGGCAATATATTCTTTGGCAATAGGAATATTATTGGATATAAAACTAACTGGATTGTTAATTTCGTGAGCCACCCCAGCTACAAGTTGACCAAGGCAAGCCATCTTTTCACTTTGAACGATTTGCACTTGAGCTTTTTTAAGATTATCCAAAGCTTGAGAAAGTTCAGCGGTTCGTTCTTCCACCCGTTTTTCTAACTCCTGCGCGAGCTGATGTAACGCTGCTTCTGCTGCGAGCCTGTCTTCAATTTCCCGTTTGAGAACCAGATTTTTATCTGCAAGAATTTTAGTCAAAAAACGCAATTTTAAATGGAGGTTGACGCGAGCTAACACCTCCTTTTGTTCAAAGGGCTTAGTAATGTAATCCACAGCCCCTATATTAAAGCCTTTGACCTTATCTCCTATGTCAGAAAGAGCAGTCATAAAAATTACCGAAATTTCGTTTGTCAACGGACTTTCCTTCAGCCGATGACAGGTTTCAAACCCGTCAATTCCTGGCATCATCACATCTAACAGAATCAAATCAGGTTGACTATATTCAGCCTGTTCGATGGCAGTTTCGCCATCAATAGCTACCAATATTTCCCATCCTGAACCAGCTAAAGCTTCAGAAAGCACGTCCAGATTGCTAGGGTTGTCATCGACGATTAAGATGCTACTTGTTTCCATATTTGCTGCCTTCATTCTTTTTCTATCCTGTAGGATGTAATAAACTCTTTGATTTTTTTGACCTGATAGCCTTGGGCTAACTGGCGCAGCTCAACAGCAAAGCACACAAATTTTTTATCCAATTTCTCTAGGTGCTCACTGCGCTTCACAATTCCTTTCAGGTTGCCTCTCATCGCCAGTTCAAATAGGAGTTCCATTTCGGCTGGTGGGGGAGCCATGCAAGAGGTCGATTTAGAAAGTGAGAGAGGAGTAGAGGAAAGGGGAATTGTGCTGCTTTGTTCCTTCTTTCTCTCGTCATATATCCATTCAAGTTTTAAATATTTTTGCAACATTTCAAATAGCTCTTCTGCCTGCACTGGCTTACCGAGAAAATCGTTTGCTCCCCCCTCCAAACTTTTATGTTGATCGGTAGCAAAGACACTGGCAGATGAAGCAATAACTGCTACGTCTTTATAGTGTGGCAAATTTCGGATACGGCGCATCATCTCAAAGCCATCTAACACTGGCATGACCAAGTCAGTGATAATCAAATCGAACTGAAACTCTTCTACTTTTTCTAAACCTTCTTGACCGTTTTTAGCTTCGGTTACTTCAAATCCGAGGGGTTCCAGCAGATTGACAATGACTGAGAGATTTTCCCATTTGTCATCCACAACCAAAACTTTCTGCTTTCTACCTTGGTAGGCAACCAGCTTTCTTTGCTTGGCAACCGTGGCTGTATTTGCCCAGTCTACTGCTTCCGGTAAATCCAAATCTAGCCAAAAAACACTGCCGACTCCTGACTGACTTTTTACTTGAATTGTACTACCCATCATTTCGACAATTTTCTGGCTAATTGTTAAACCGAGCCCGGTTCCTTCCGCCTGACGCTTGCTGTCTCCTACCTGTTCAAAAGGTAAAAATATTTTTTTTAATTGTTCGGGTGTCATACCAAAGCCAGTATCTTCTATTTGAAACCGAATTTTGTGAATTGGTGAGGCTGGCTTTTGCTGATTGGTTTGTACCTTTTCACCGATTCTCTTTTCCAGATGTTCTATCTTAAAAGTCACTCGTCCTGAGTCTGTAAACTTAATTGCATTGCTCAGTAAGTTAATTAGTACCTGTCGCAAGCGTTTCTCGTCAGCGTAGATGCCAGCAGGAATTTCCAAACTGGGTTGATAAACAAAAGCAATTCTTTTTTGTTCGGCTCGGATGCGGCAGATTTCCGCGACTCCCTGCAAAAAAGAAGGAAAATGGAAATCTTTCGCGTACAGTTCCAATTTCTGAGCTTCAATTTTAGCGAGGTCTAAGATGTCATTAATCAGGGTTAGCAAGTGGGAACCGCACTGGTGAATAATACTGATGCCTTGCAGTTCCTTCGGAGCCATCGTTTTTGACCGTTCTAGGATTTGAGCGTATCCTAAAATTCCATTGAGTGGCGTTCTCAATTCGTGACTCATATTCGCTAAAAATTCACTTTTAGCTTGGTTGGCAGTATCAGCGATTTGTTTGGCTTCCGTGAGTTCGGCGGTGCGTTCTTCTACTCTGATTTCTAGCTCGGAATTGGTCTTGGCTAGTGCCTCAAAGGATTCGCGCAACTGTTGTGCCATCAGGTTAAAAGACTGACCCAGAACTTCTAGTTCTTCTACGCCTTTTACCTGCACATTTTTCTCTAAGTCGCCACTGGCGATCGCCCTAGAAGCTTCGCTTAAACGGAGAATCGGGCTGGTAATCCAGCGTGCGGTTAAGATTCCCATAACGGTAGCCAGCGCCAAGGCTCCCAAACACAACAAAATAGTAGTCTGGGTATTGGCGTTAATTTGCTCCATGAAGTCAGCTTCGGGAACTGTGACTACAATCAACCAGTCCAAACCGCGAGGGTCTTTATAAGGAAGCGCTTGTAGAAATTGTCGTTTGCCATCGAGCCAGAAGTCAAGCTGTTCTCGCTGGGAAATTTGTTTTAGATCGCCAAATTGCTGTTGTAATTGCTTAGTAGCAGAGCTTAGTAAGGGATCTGTGCTGTTAACTGCATCAATGCGTTTAGCTTGCGCATTTTCAACTAAAAATGGCTGATGTAGGGTAGAACTGGCAACGATGAGTCCTGAGCGCTCGATGATAAAAGTTTGCCCTGAACGACCGATTTTTATATTTTTGAGAAAGTCACTAATTTGTGTTAAGAAAAAATGGTCAGCGAATACCCCAATGACTGCTCCGTTACTATCATTGAGAGCAACACTAGCAGGCAAAACCATTTCTGGGAAAGCGTGATAGGAAAATATTTCGCCCCACACTGGTTTGCCTGCTTTCACGGCAGCCACGTACCAGGGTCGTCCCTCTATCTTGAAGTCGGGCTTTTCCTGAATGAGCCTGATACGCTCTCCGTCTTTAGTAATATCATAAAATCGAACACTTCCCCCTGTAGCTTTGCCTGCCTCCATGCTTTGCAAGGTATCTTTTTTAGGTTTTAATGCCCCAATAAACGTATCATATTTTTGACTACCGAACATAATGGAACCTGCCGTCGGAAATAACTTTACCTGCTGCACAAAGTAGCGCTCTAGGCGTGGCAAGTTTTGAACGTCAATTTGACCTAGGCGGACAGCCTCAAGATTGATTTGATTGACTAGGTGGGGAGCCTCTAAATATTCGTTAAGCTTCTGATTTATGCGTTCGGAGACTTCACTGCGGAGTTGAGTCGCAACATTATTGACAGCTTTTTGTCCGTTGCGTAAGGATAGCCAGCCTGTCAGCCCGACGGCGACAAATATTTGCAGAACGAATGGGAATACTAAAATTAGGCGCAGGGACACCTTTTTTTTAAAACGGTTTGAGAGGAAAGTGGTTACAGAGGTCTGTGACATTGATTGGTGTTACTCCTGGGGTAACGAGTTGGCTGAAAAATCTCACTGGATTTAGTGAAATGAGGCTGAGGAAATATATATTGAAAAGCAATCTATAATAGTTAGTGTAAATTTTTAGAAAGAAATTTACTTGAACAACCATGGCTACTTACGTATTTTCCCTGAAAGCTTTATAATTATAGCTGACTGAAAATGCTGACGCGCCTTATTTTTTTATAGCAGTTGTAATTTTTTATCGCTTAGCAAAGCAGTTATAAATCATATCTAATAGATTATCTCGTATAGAGATATTTGTAGTAGTTTTTAACTTTACTTTACACAGTGGTACTAAAAAGTATAATTTGATCAAACTTAGGATAGCGAATTAAATAATTTACACAAGTTTGTGGGGTGTCCCGCCCGCCCGTCCAGAAAGGGCGGGCGGGACACCCCACAAGAACCCTCAAAATTGTAAGTTATTTAATTCTCATTCCTTACATATATATAGCAATCCTAAATCATTATCAAGACTCTGATACAATTATATGCAATACTTGATTGTGACAATAAAAAATGAATAACTTACAACTGCAACAAAAAGATAGAGAAA
>NZ_JAUBQW010000138.1:0-15939 GCF_036701485.1 Microcoleus sp. Pol11C3
AATGCAGTTCACGCTTCTGTTGACGCTCTACCTATTATCCTCTCTGGATAGCACTTTTACACAACCGGGATGCTCCCCAAGAGATTTAGTCAGGTTTGTAGCTGCTACAATCAGACCAGAGGTGGGTTCATATTCATCCAAAATTTGAAGAAATGTATTTACCACTCGCTTAATTTCTCCTACTTCCTGATGGTCTTCTCTTGATTTAGCAATAGAGTCGCATTCATCAAGAAACAACAAACATGGATTTTTAGATGCTTCTTCAAAAACCAGCCTCAAATTACTCGCCGTTTCGCCTAAAAAAGATGATACCATTGCATCAAATCGAACTTTGAGAAGTGGTAAACCTGTATTCCAAGCTAAACGCTCTGCTCCGAGTGTCTTACCACAGCCGGGGAAACCGTACAGAAGAATTTTTTGTCTGTAGCGGAGTCCGTGATGAGCAAGCCTATCTCTTGCTGCATACTCGCGCTCAATTCGCTGGAAACGTTTTTCAATAACTTCAGGAAGCACCATGTGATGCCGCAGTTTTTCCCTTCCTATGACAGTCACTAAAGGAAGGTTTAATCGCTTACTTGTCGGCAGTTCGCTTAAAGCTTGTCGGCTATTTGGTACTGGCGAAGCTGCTTTGCTGTTAGAGGTCGATTTCTCTTTCTGGCTCTTTTTGGTAATATTCTCTAATTGGTCGGCTAGTAGCGTGTGTCCCTTCTGGCGTTCTTCCTCAATGACTAGGTGTGTGAGTTTGTCGATCGCCTCTGTGTCGGCACTGGCGATCGCCCTAAATAATCTTTTAAGAACTTCTGCTTTCATAGCGCCTCTCACTATACTAGAGAGTACACCACTATGATACTTGATTTATTAATCAACCTCTTAATTAAAATAAAGTAGGTGAGGGCCCTTGCGCCCCCACCTACTTTAAAGACGACGATTAATTAGTAATCGAAGTCGCCACCGCCCATGCCGCCGCCAGCGCCAGCAGCAGCGCCATCCTTCGGTTCAGGCTTGTCAACGACGATGCACTCGGTTGTCAGCACCATACCAGCAATGGATGCTGCATTTTGCAGAGCAGAACGAGTCACCTTCGCAGGGTCAACGATACCAGCTTCAAACATATCGACAAACTCATTTGTCGCTGCGTTGAAACCGACGTTGAACGGCTTTTCTTTGACGCGCTCAGCAATTACAGCGCCATTCAAACCAGCATTTTCAGCAATCCGCTTCAGAGGAGCAGCCAGAGCCCGTGCCACAATCAAAGCACCGGTCAATTCTTCGCCCTTCAAAGTGCTATTCGCCCACTCTTCCAATTGAGGAGTCAGGTGAGCCAAAGTTGTACCGCCGCCAGGAACAATTCCTTCTTCTACAGCAGCTTTGGTAGCGTTGATCGCATCTTCAAGACGCAGTTTGCGATCCTTCATTTCTGTTTCGGTAGCCGCGCCGACTTTGATGACTGCGACGCCGCCAGCCAATTTGGCCAAACGTTCTTGCAGCTTCTCTTTGTCGTAGGAAGACTCAGTTTCGTCCATTTGACGGCGAATTTGTTCGCAGCGGGACTTGACTGCGGCTTCGTTACCTTCGGCAACAATTGTGGTGCTGTCTTTGGTGATGGTGATGCGGCGGGCTTTGCCGATCATGTCGAGCTTGGTATTTTCCAGTTTCAAACCGGCGTCTTCGGTGATTAGTTGACCGCCGGTCAATACGGCGATATCTTCTAACATGGCTTTGCGTCGATCGCCAAAACCAGGTGCTTTAACAGCAGTCACGTTCAACACACCGCGCAGTTTGTTGACAACGAGGGTAGCTAGAGCTTCTTTCTCAATGTCTTCTGCAATGATCAACAGCGGGCGGCCGGAACGAGCTACTTGTTCGAGCACGGGTACTAAATCTTGTACCAGAGCAATTTTCTTGTCTGTCAGCAAGATGAAAGGTTCTTCGAGAATCGCTTCCATCCGTTCGGTGTCGGTGACGAAGTAGGGAGAAATGTAGCCTTTGTCGAAGCGCATCCCTTCGGTGATTTCCAATTCGGTGGTCATAGACTTCCCTTCTTCCAAGGAAATCACGCCTTCTTTGCCCACCTTGTCCATTGCGTTGGCAATCATTTGGCCGACTTCATCGTCGTTACCAGCAGAGATGGAGCCGACTTGAGCGATGGCTTTGGAATCTTCTACTTGTTTGGCGTGTTCGGCAATTTTTTCTACCAAAAACGTGGTTGCTTTGTCAACACCGCGCTTGAGGGCGATCGCATTTGCGCCGGCTGCTACGTTCCGCAGACCTTCTTTGACCATTGCGTGAGCCAAAACGGTAGCAGTGGTGGTACCGTCGCCTGCTGCGTCGTTGGTTTTGGAAGCAGCTTGACGAATTAGAGCAACGCCTGTATTTTCTACATGGTCTTCTAGTTCGATTTCTTTGGCGATGGTAACGCCGTCATTGACGATTTGAGGAGCTCCGAATTTCTTTTCGAGAACCACGTTACGGCCTTTGGGGCCGAGGGTTACGGCCACTGCTTCGGCCAAAATGTCCATACCGCGTTCGAGGGCGCGACGTGCATTTTCGTTGTAGATAATACGCTTAGCCATAGTTTTTGGGGATGTGAGGGTTTGAGATTTTGGATTGGGGATGATGGATTTTAGTCATTTGTCCCGTGTCATTAGTTGTTGGGCGGCGTTCGCTTTAAACTAATGACTGATGACTAAGGACTAAGGACTAAGGACTGATGACTAATGATTAATTAGTTAACGATCGCCAGAATGTCTTTTTCTGCAAGCAAGACGTATTCGTCTGTGCCGAGTTTGATGTCGGTGCCGGCGTACTTCGAGTAGAGAACTTTGTCGCCGACTTTGACTTCCATTTCAATGCGAGTGCCGTCGTCGTTGCGCTTGCCGGGGCCCACGGCCGCGACTTCGCCTACTTGGGGCTTTTCCTTAGCTGTGTCGGGCAGAAGGATGCCGCCGGCGGTTTTTTCTTCGCTAGCGCTTACTTTCACGAACACGCGCTCGCCTAACGGTTTAACGGTAGAAACACTCAGTGATACTGCTGCCATAAATAAATCTCCAGATTACAGATCCTAGTCAGTCAGCGGTCAGGGGTCGCTATGAAAGCAACAGCCGACTGCTTACAACTGACATATTAGCACTCTCGACTCCTGAGTGCTAATTTAGCTCTAGAAAGGGGCGATCGCAACTTAGTTGTCAGTACGGGTTCCCGAACCGAGCATGAGTTGGAGGCAAAAAGAGGCGAGAGTGGGGGCTGTGGTGATGAATTTCGACCGCTAACCAATTACTTGAGATTGATGAAGACAATGACAGAAAATAACGAGGAATCTTGCAGCCAAGGCTTGAGCGCTTGCGTCCAAAGCCTGGGAATCGCTCAAATCGAGCGGCATATTTTTATCTGTGCCGACCAAACCGTGCCCAAGTGCTGCGATCGGCAAACCAGTCTGGAGGCGTGGAATTACTTAAAAAAACGCTTGCAAGAATTGGGGATCGACAAGCCAAGTCCCACTCGACCAACCTGCATCTTTCGCACGAAAGCCAATTGCCTGCGAGTGTGCGCGTCTGGCCCGATTATGGTAGTCTATCCAGACGGAGTGTGGTATCGCGACGTTACTCCACCCGTCATTGAGAGAATTATTCAGGAACATCTCCTAAACTCAAAGGTAGTTCAAGAATACGCTTTCTTGACTCATCCTTTACCTGTGCCTGCTGAGGCGGAGCCAAACATTTAAGTGTAGCGCTGTTTAAATTACAGGGTTATAGGTAAAGTGTTAAATTTAAGGTTAAGGGTGAGAATTTGAGACAGTTTGGCTTCCGGGCGATCGCACCTGCTACAGCTCAATAAAACTGTAGTTAGGTTCTTGTCTTCCTGGTACGGCTGCCCGTGTTCCTTGTGTTTCTCAAAAGGTACAGTAAAAAAAATCGATCGGAAGAACTGTGAAATTTTGTGCAAAATTTTCTCAGTGGCAGACACTATGCAGGTTGCCAAACTACACTAGAAACAGTTAAATACGTAAGTAGGGAGTCTGCTTAAATTTCTCTATATCAGAAGTATCATTTAAAACCGGGGCATTAACCTGAAATTGAACCGATCGAGATTAAAGATATTTAACTTGGGCTCTGTTAGGGAATCTCCAATCAATCAAGGCTGATCTTGACAGGGCGATCGTCCATTAATGGTTTTGGCTGCGTTCCAGGTCGTAAGACACTCACAAACAGCCGTCAATTATAGGTTGGAAAGCGGTAATACCCGCCCCGCTTTCCCTCACCGCCATCCCTTCAGTCGATCGTCGTCCTCCACTCCCAACCGGGTGGCGGGGGACTGACCGAAAAAACAGAAGTGAAAACAAGGAAGTGTGCGGGATACTTTAGCGGGAATAAACATGACAAAGGACAATAATTCAGGAGAACAAAAACGGCTGATGCTGGTTGACGACGACCCCAACTTGATCTTGCTGGTCAAGGACTACTTGGAGTTTCGGGGTTACAACGTCATTACAGCAGAAAACGGCAGAGACGCTCTGGAAAAACTAGAACAAGAAGTTCCCGACTTGATTATCTGCGATGTGATGATGCCGGAAATGGACGGCTACACTTTAGTCAAACACATCAGAGAAGACCCTCGCACTAGCTGGATTCCGGTTCTTTTCTTGTCCGCAAAAGGTCAAAGTTCAGACCGAGTAAAAGGCTTGAGCACTGGGGCTGACGTTTATATAGTCAAGCCTTTTGAACCAGAAGAACTGGTAGCCCAAGTGGAATCTTCTCTGAAAGCAGCATCCCGCTTGATTCGCCACTCAAATCCCGGTATGGAGAGTGGCCCTAAAATTAAGGCGCGCCGCAATGTCGAATTGACTCCCACTGAGTTAAAGGTGGTACAGTTGCTAGCGCAGGGTATGGCAAACCGCCAGATCGCAGACGTGATGAATGTCAGCCAGCGGACTATCGAAAGCCACGTCAGCAATATGCTGGGCAAAACAGGTCTGCACAACCGGACAGAGTTAGCTCGCTGGGCTCTTGAAAGCAAAAAGGCTTGAGCGGAGGTAGTCTGCGCTATGAAATCAGGGAGCAAAATCTACTGCTATGCGCTTCGGTATGCCTGCTTGGCGGTAGTTTGAAGGCGCCATTAACCTTGACACGGCAGCCGGTATTGAGTTACTAGGCGTATAGTTTGTGAGGGCCCCTCGCTCAAATGCAAGCAGGGTTAAAAGAACCCTCTGGCGGTAGAGCCGAAAATATGAAATACTGGGGAGATGGAGTTTTCTGAAGTCTAATCTATTGCCTCAGTTAGCTCCATGTTGCTAAAATGTGATATTTAGATTAACTTCTTTCTACAATTATTAGGTCTAAGTTTCTATGACAAACTTAATGAACCGCCTTTCTATTTTTGTGGACGGGAACAATATGTTCTACGCTCAACAAAAGAACGGTTGGTTTTTTGATCCTCGCAGGGTGCTCGAATATTTCAAAACTTCGCAGCCGAATGTCATCTTGATCAATGCTTTCTGGTATACGGGTCTGAAAGACCCCCAAGATCAAAGGGGATTTCGAGATGCTCTGATCAGTCTAGGTTACACGGTTCGCACTAAAATTCTTAAGGAATATTACGACGATGCTTCGGGCAGATATTCTCAAAAGGCTAATTTAGACATAGAGATTGTGGTTGATATGTTTAATACCGTGGATCAATACGACCAAGTTGTGCTGTTTAGCGGGGATGGAGATTTTGAGCGCGCGATCGAGCTGCTCCGCTCGAAAAATACTCATATTACTGTGGTATCAACCGAAGGAATGATTGCTAGAGAGTTACGAAATGCTACAGATAGGTATATAGACCTAAATGAAATTAGGGAACATATCGAAAAGATGGATTATTAGTCAGTAGTTATTAGTCATTAGTCATTAGTTATTAGTCATTAGTCATCAGTCAGTAGTCATTAGTTATGGTTATGGGTTATTAATTATTCGTTATGGGCGCGAAACACGGGACTGATGCCCCGCCCAAAAACGCATACTTGCTTTCCGACAGGAGTCACCAATAGCCCAAAATTTTAGACTAAGGTTCAAGTTCTCAGATTCATCTGTGGAGTAAATCTAAAATCTAAAATCGACTGACTGGGGACTAATTGCCCAGAACAGCGGACGAGAAAAAATCAGGAAAACACTTTTTTAGAGCTATGAAAACTCAACCAAGTCAAGACCGGATTATTATTTTCGATACGACTTTGCGGGACGGAGAACAATCTCCGGGTGCATCTCTGAATGGGGATGAAAAGCTGACGATCGCTCGCCAGTTAGCGAGATTGGGCGTGGATGTGATTGAAGCGGGTTTCCCTTTCACCAGCACGGGAGATTTCGAGGCAGTCCAAAAAATAGCCCGATCGGTGGGCACGGAAGAGGGCCCGACAATTTGCGGTTTAGCACGGGCGAGAAAGGAGGATATTAAAACAGCAGCAGAGGCTCTGAAACCAGCAGCAAATGCGCGAATTCATACGTTTCTGGCTACGTCTGATATTCACTTAGAGTATAAGCTGAAAAAGACGCGGGCTGAAGTTCTGGAAATTGTGCCGGAAATGGTGGCTTACGCTAAGTCTTTTGTGGATGATGTGGAGTTTTCCCCGGAAGATGCTTGTCGATCGGAACCGGAGTTTTTGTATCAGGTTCTAGAACGGGCGATCGCAGCCGGTGCGACTACTGTTAATATTCCCGATACTGTCGGCTACACAACTCCGAGCGAGTTTGGGGCTTTGATTCGGGGAATTAAGGAAAATGTGCCGAATATCGATCGCACAATTATTTCGGTTCACGGTCACAATGACTTAGGATTGGCTGTTGCTAACTTTTTGGAAGCTGTGAAAAATGGTGCCAGACAGTTAGAATGCACGATTAACGGCATTGGCGAACGGGCGGGAAATGCGGCTCTGGAAGAGTTGGTTATGGCGCTTTACGTGCGGCGCCAATATTATAATCCTTTCTTGGGCAGGCCTGCGGAATCTGAGGAACCGCTGACTAATATTGACTCGCGCCAAATTTACAAAACATCGCGCTTGGTTTCCAATTTGACGGGGATGTTGGTGCAGCCAAATAAGGCGATTGTCGGGGCAAACGCTTTCGCTCACGAGTCGGGAATTCACCAAGACGGGGTGCTGAAAAATAAGCGGACATACGAGATTATGGACGCTGAGTCGATCGGCTTAACTGAAAATCAAATCGTGCTCGGTAAATTGTCGGGGCGCCACGCATTTCACACTCGCTTGAAAGAGTTGGGTTTTGAAATGGCCGACGATGAGCTAAATAAGGCTTTTGTCAAGTTCAAAGATTTGGCAGACAAGAAAAAAGAGATTACTGATTGGGATTTAGAGGCGATCGCCAATAACGAAGCCCACCAAGCACCGGAACTGTTCCGGTTAGAATTGGTGCAGGTTTCCTGCGGCGACAAATCTCGGCCGACAGCAACTGTCACTGTGCGGAATCCGGCGGGCGAAGAATTGACCGATGCTGCGATCGGCACCGGGCCTGTGGATGCAATTTACAGGGCAATTAACCGGGTGGTAAACGTACCGAACGAGTTGATCGAGTTTTCTGTACAATCGGTAACAGCGGGCATAGATGCGATCGGCGAGGTAACAATTCGCTTGCGCCACGAAGGCAAAGTATTTTCCGGTCACTCAGCAAATACCGACATTATCGTAGCGTCCGCAGAAGCATACATCAGCGCTTTAAATCGCCTGTATCAGGCATTGCAGCATAGTGCTGAAAAATCCTCCCAACAGCCCACTCAGCTCAGAAATGAAGTTGTTGCAGAAGCACAGCGCTGATAAATTTCTTGTCAGCCATTTTTCTTGAAACAAACCGCAGACGAACCCAGATCGAAGCAGATAAATCTCAATTAATCTGCCTTTATCCGGGTTTATCTGCGGTTTAAAATTACTTTTTTTTACTCATAACTAACTCTTAAAAAATGCAAGACGAAACTTTAAAAAAAGAGCGGCAATTCCACGATGCTTGGGCATCCACAATCGATATTGACGGCATTCAAGTCAATGATTACTTTGAAGCTTGTACCGCCCCAGAAAATAGATTTATTCTAAAACAAATGGGCGATATTACAGGCAAACGCCTGTTAGATTTAGGCTGCGGCGCCGGAGAAAATAGCGTTTATTTTGCTAAAAAAGGTGCGAATTGTGTGGCTGCGGACTATTCTCAGGGCATGGTAGAAGTGGCTCTGAAATTGGCCGATAAAAACGGCGTCAAAATAGAGGGCTGCACTGTAAATGCAATGGCTATGGATTTCCCGGACAACAGTTTTGATATTGTTTACGCTTCTAATTTGCTGCACCACTTGCCGGAACCAGAAAAGGCAATTCGCGAAATGCACCGCGTCCTGAAGCCTGGGGGTAAAGCTTGTTTTTGGGACCCGATGAAGCACAATCCGGTGATTAATGTTTACCGCAAAATGGCGACTGAGGTGCGAACTGAGGATGAAACTCCTTTGGATATTAATATTGTGAATTGTGTCAAGTCTTTGTTTTCAGAGACGGCTTATGATACGTTTTGGCTGACGGCGCTGTGGATTTTTTTGCGTTTTTATTTGGTCGAAAAAGTGCATCCGAATGAGGAGCGTTATTGGAAAAAGATTATCATTGAACAAGAGAGACTGAAACCGGAATACTCTCGGTTAGAAGGGTTGGATGGGTTTTTGAAGAAGTTGCCTTTGATGAAGCGCTTGGCTTGGAATTTGGCTGTGGTGGCAACGAAGTAATTAAAAGAAGTACAATAATTCAAAGCATTTAATTAAGAGGCTAATTATGCCAGAAACTATTACTGCTATCTACGAAAACGGGGTTTTTCGTCCCTTGAGTCCTTTGTCATTGAATGATGGGGAAACTGTGCAAATCACAATTGTAGCGGAAGTTTCGCCGGAAGAACTCAAGGGCGATCGCGAAAAAGCGATTAAGTTGATGGATGTACGGGGATTGGTGCGTTTGCCAACAAAACAGTTTAAGCTAGATGCAGCCGCCGAACAAAAGCGGCGCGAACTGTTTGAAAAACTCAAGGGAAGAGTGGGAAAACCTCTTTCTGAAATCGTTATTGAGGATCGCGGCCCGTGGTAAATGCCTATTTCTTAGACACCAGCGCTTTGGTTAAACGGTATGTGCCTGAATTGGGAAGTAATTGGATTCAATCAATTACTTTTCCTGCAGAAGGTAACTTTCTCGCGATTTCTCAGATTACTTGGGTGGAGGTATGCAGCGCTTTTTCACGCCGTCAACGAGAGGGTAGTCTATCTATCGATGAGGTTGACCAACTTATGGGAGATTTTCGCACGGATTTTGACAACCAGTATGAAGTTCTTGAAGTCGATCGCACTTTGATAGAAACAGCGGGCGCACTGGTGATGCAAAAACCGCTGCGGGCTTATGATGCTGTGCAATTGGCGGCTGCTTTGCGCGTTCAATCTGTTTTAACATCAATGCCAGAAACTCAACTAATTTTTGTTTCTGCGGACAGCCGATTGCTGAATATTGCTCATTCCGAAGGGTTAGCGATCGACAATCCTAATAATTATCCGTAATCAAGCTGTTTGTAGTGATGAATGCAAGTCTTCATACAAATCAGACGACTAAAGTTATCACTAGAAACTAATTTTAGTGTGATCGTTAGTTATAGGATTTCTTTCAAAGTTTTAACCAATATTTGATTTTGTTCCTCCGTACCTACACTAATCCGCAATTTGTCTTCTAATCGTGGCTGATTGAAGTATCGAATTAATATTCCGCGTACTTTCAGTGTTTGATAAATTCTTTCTGCATCGCCGTTTGGTGGCTTAACTAACAAAAAGTTGGTTTGTGAGGGCCAAACTTCAAAGCCTAATTCCTGGAAACTAAGGGCTAGTTTTGCTCGCGAAGCCTTAATCTTTTCGGCGTTGGCTGTTTTGTAGTCTTGATCTGCGATCGCACCCGCCGCCACCGCATAAGCTACAGCATCCACATTGTAGCTGTCTTTAACTTTATTTAATTCAGCCAGCAGCGCCGGATTGGCTATGGCAAAACCCAGCCTCATTCCTGCCAGGGAATAACCTTTGGAAAGCGTTCTCAAAACTATAACATTACTGTATTTTTGTGTCAATTCCAAAGCATTATTTTCTGCGAAATCTACATAAGCTTCATCGATAACAAGAATGCCCGATAACTCTTTAGCCAGTTTCTCCAAATCGGCAACAGAGATGGCTGTTCCCGATGGACTGTTGGGCGACGCTACAAAAGTTACTGCCCCTCTGGCTGCTATTAACAAATCGACTGGTAAGTCGTAGTCGTCGGGATAAGGAACTTCCACAAATTCTGCATCTTGAATTTCTGCCAAAGTGCGGTACAATACATAGGTAGGTGCAGGACAAACAATCTGTTTCCCAGATTCGCCCACAGCGCGAACTATCAAATTTAATAAATCGTCACTGCCGTTACCTACAACAATCCAATCTTCAGCAACTCCCAAAACTTGACTAGCAGCGATGCGGAAACTTTTCCCAGTTGGTTCTGGATAGCGCCGCAGCATTTCTCCGTTTATTTCCTGAAGCACCTTTAAGGCTTTGGGAGAAGGCGGATAGGGATTTTCATTAGAATTTAGTTTAATAATTTTTGTGCCTAGCGGTGGCTGTTCCCCCGGCACATAGCCAGACATTTCGTGGATGCTTTTGCGAAAGTAATTCATCTATTATCTGCGTTTATCTGCGTTCATCGGCGGTTAAAAAGATCATATCAAACAATTAGTGACTATCCGCGTTATACCCAAATCAAGTAACTTTTGCATATCCGCTCGATCGTCCACCGTCCAGGCCACAATGTCAACTCCCTGACTCCGGCTTTCTTGAATTAGTGCGGGGTTTTCCAGCAACACGCGGTACTGGCTGCTAATCAAATTATCCCGATGCGCCACAGCTTGAGCAAATTGAGTTTTGTATGCTTCTAGATTAGCAACAATGTGTCCGATCGCCAAATCGCCCGATAGCCGCCGCACTTGTTCCAGAAATCCATCGTTAAAGGAAGTAATAACGCATTTGTGTTGGAGCTCTGCGCCCTTCAGAGTATTGATAAAATCAGCGACATCTGAATCAGACCACTCGCAGTGAGGTTTGACATCAAAGTAAAGAAATTTGCCAACATTTTTGAGTATGGTTAATGCGGCTTTTAAGGTAGGAATTTTTTCTTGTGAAAATTCATCGCTAAACCATTTTCCCGCATTAAATGTCTGCAATTGAGACAGAGTTTTTTCCCTAACTTTGCCCGAAACTCCCGTGATTCTATCTAATGTTGCGTCGTGAAAAATCACTGGTACGTTGTCGGCGGATAGCTGGATGTCAAATTCGATCGAATGAGCTCCACGGGCGATCGCCAGTTCAAAAGCTGCTAAAGTATTCTCCGGGGCGATCGCCGAAAATCCCCGATGTGCAATAATTTCTACATTCACTGTCTTGTACCCTCTAAAAACTCTGCCACAGTTTGATTAAAAGTTTCCGGTTCAGTCAAAAAAGACCAGTGATTTCCCGGTACTTTTGCAACGGTAAGATTTTTCAAGTATGTCTGATACGGCTGCATTTGCCAAGCCATGCGATTTACGCCTTTTTCCGGCTGTACAAACAAAGTCTGGATATCAATATTTTCAGTTAAACCGGCAACTTTCATCACTTCTGCAAATATCTGATTTCTGGCTGCAATCGTAAATTTACTGCCCCAACTTCCGTCGGATTTTTGTTCGATTTGGTGTTGGAATACCATTTGCTGCACCTCACTCCAATCTGCGTATTCTCCCGATTGTTTTGCTGCTGCTTCTGCTTGGGATAAAGTCGCAAACGGGCCCACACATTTGAGACAGTCTAATTTTCGGTAAACAATTGGCAGGGTGAGTTTCATCACAGCGGGCATTTTGGTGATGAAAATGGGGTCTACTAAAATCATACTGCAAAAGCGATCGGGATTTTGCCTCGCCCAAATCGCTGCTAGTTTGCCCGTCCAAGAATGTCCTAAAATGTGGGCATCAGGCCAGTTGAGATGTGCCATCAAAGCTTCTAAATCTGCGATCGCACTTTCAAAAGTATAGCCTGTTTTTGGTTTGCTACTCTCTCCGTGACCGCGCATATCTGGCGCTACAATATGATAGCGGTTTGACAAGTAATTGCCGAAGCTAGTCCAGACAGACGCACTATCTGCTAAACCGTGCAGCAGCAGCAAACGCGGAACTTTTTCTTTCCCTGTTTCTGCCTGCCATTCTAGGTAGGAAAGTTCCATGTCTGGTAAGTGCAAAATTTTACGAGTTGGCATAATTAGGGTATTTTATATTTGAATTAATTTGATTTAACTTTTTTATGAACAGGCAAGATGCCTGTTCCACAAAGAGTGAATTTTATTGTACGGTTTTCCTCAACAGACTTTCGGGCCTGTTTCACAAAGAATAAATCTTCTTGTGGGTGGGGTGGGCTTCTAGCCCGCCCTTATGACCTAAACTTTGCCCTTCAAGCTAAATAAAAGAAACTGAGTTTTCTGCGCTTCATCAAAATTGTCGTCACTGACTAAAACTACACTTTTGCTGCCATCTGGCAACTGCGGTCCGAGGGTCATTCCCTCTAAATTGTACAGCGGAATTCCGAGTTCGCTTAAGTCTAGCAGCAACTTTTTCTTAACAGGTTCGACCGCCACTCGCCCTTTAAAACTCTGAATTCTCGAAGTATCTGTAGCAGCCCCAACTGCTAATTGATAAATCCTAGCGCTGTATCCCGACAGCCCAAAAGAACGTTCTAAACTCAGAATCTGACCGCCACCGATTGTTACTAATTCTGTTAAACCGTTCAAAATAGTCATGGGAACTTGGTCTAGCGTGTAAAGATTTTCCGAGACTAATTGCGGCGTTTTATCGACGATTATATAATGTAAAAGACGGAGTTTGCTTGCCTGTTCCGGGTCTGAATCTTGCATTAACGGCGCTTCCGTAGCTGCGAACAAACGAAACGGATCTAGACCGCCCGGACTAAAAGTTTCTGGGTCGATGGTTAAAGATTCAAAACCTAAATTTTCCACCACTCCTTGCTGCTGTTTTTCATCGCTGGCATCGGGAATATAGCGCTTTGGAATCGGCAATTTTCCCCGCATTTTCCCTGTTTTGAGGTCGAATTCTCCGAGAAAAGGAGGGATGCCAGCATGAGTGACGCCTTCGCTGGCGACAAATACTGAGTTGCGGGGAGAAAGGGCGATGCCTTCGGGATTGATGGAACCCCAAGAGAAGGTTTCACCGTCTGTTTTTTTGAGGGAGGTAACGCCTTCAACGGTAACTTTTTTCAGGCGAATATTTGCTGGGTCACTTGATGTGAGGTCGAGTCGGAGACTGTAAAATCTGGCTTCTCCGTTTTCGCTGGGGTCGTCGGAAAGAGCGTAAAAGCGATAAGCTTTGGAAGGGACGGCGCTAATACCTTTGGGGTCGTAGGTAATTCCTGACAAACCGCCGACTGGCGATCCTTCAAAATTGGTTTTTGGCAATTCGTACTCGCCCAAAAATTCTAGGGACATTTCTGGAAAAGAGCGGTCTCTAGCAACTGCGGGAGGGGGGGCGCAAGCTGTGCAAACGGTTAAAAGTATTAGGGCTAGACTTAATAAGCGTAAAATGCGTTGGCGCAGCCCGCCCCTACGGGGGCTACGCCAACGAAGAGGATAGCCCAGCGTCTTTAAATCAATATAATTGCTCAGTGCGGTGACATTTATTTTGTTGCTCTTGTTGAACAGTTTGCTTTTGTGCCATCTTTGTGACATAATTTATACCGTTTTGTAGATATGCAAAACTTGATGTTTCTAGAAGAGATGCCGAATCGCGGCAACCAAATTTTGAGAATGAGAAGTTCTGTGCCAATTGGGTGCTTGCTTTTCTTGTGGCTGTGTGCTGGTTCTATTGCTAGCGCCCAAACTAATCCACCAGGCCTCGATCAATTTTCTCCTAATCCTCTAGAAATTACCACACCCGATCCCCTAGCTCCCGCTAACGAATCTTTGAGCAGCACTCAGCGGGACGAACTGACAGCGGCTTTGGAAGAGTTAAACTTAGAAGCAGCGGCTAAACTGCAAGCTGGAGATGGGGCTGGTGCTTTTGAAATTTGGTTCCGAGAATTGCGACTGCGGAGGTATCTCGGGCCTGCGGCGGAAATTGCTGCTTTGAGTCGGGTGGGAAGTGTTGCTTGGAGTAACAGTAAAAACCTGGAACTACAGCTTATTACCAAACGGTTGCAAGCAATTCAAAAACAAGTCAAATCCCAAGTACCACTTAATACTGAGTTGCTCCCCGCCTTCGCTGCTGCTTTTCAGCAGGTGCGCGCTAAAGGCCCGACTGTAGAAGTTTACCAAGAAATTCTCGAAAAGGCGCGCCAAAAGCAAGATATATTGGCTGAAGGTCAAATTTTGAAGGCGATCGCGCTAATTCACGTCAATTGGTTGAGTTACGATAAAGCTGCTCCGGTTTATGAGGAATTGGCAACTTTAATTCAGGAAAACCGCGCTTTATTTGCTGCTAATTCTGCTGTGCAAAATTCTGCTGTAGTTGCGGGAAACGGCGCGCCACCGCAGCCTGTAACTCCTCCAACTGAGGTAGATACTCTGAGACAGTTGGCCTACGTTTACCAGCAGTCGAAACAACCGCTAAAGGCGATCGCAGCCAGGGAAAAACTAGCCTCGGTGTATCTTAACTTACAAAACCCGAGTGCTATACCACCGATCAAAATTGCGATCGCCAGCGATTATCAAACCATAGGCCAAATCAATTTAGCAGCTCAATACTATCAGGAAGCATACAATTTAGCCGTTCCCATTCAACAGTATGGCCAAGCTAGCGAAGCTTTGGATAAATTAGCATGGCTTTACCGAGCGCAAAAGCAGTGGGAGCAGACTTTGCGGATTTATCAAATGCAGTTGCTGTTAGAAGAGCGGGCTTACAATTTCTACGGATTGATGAACGCTTACGACAATATCGGCCAAGTTTATCAAGAGATGAAGGCTTACGCTAAAGCTTTGGAATCCTATCAACAAGGGTTAGAAGTGGCTAAAAAGTTGGGACACAGACAAGAGTATTTTGCTAAGAAAATTCAAAAAGTTAACAAGCAATTGCAAAGGACTTCGTAGGTGTCAGCCCACAATAATGCCCATTTGCGATGTGAGTAATTTAAATGGAGTAAGGTGCGCCTAGCGCACCCTACGAAGATACTTTGGACTGGTAAGTTTCTCGCGAGATAGAATAATATACTACATCAGTTTCGTAATAATGAGCATTTTTTTCATATTTCATGCCCACTTTCTGTATCACCCGCTGCGAGGCGATATTTTCTGGGCGTGCGATCGCAACTATTCTGTCTAACTTTAATATTTCAAATCCATAATTTAGACTAGCCAAAGATGCTTCTGTCGCCAATCCTTGATTCCAATAAACTTTGTCGAGTACATAGCCTAGCTCAACTTCCGGTGTCTGATCCAGAAAACCCAGTCCGCAGCGACCAATCATTTTACGGTCTATTTTATGTACTACAGCCCACATTCCAAAGTTGTTTTCTTCCCAACGTTTGAGCATGGTATGAATGGCGAGTTCTGTTGCTTCTCTACTTCTAACTCCTGTGAGGTATTTCATGATTTCCGGATCGCTATAGATGCGGTACAGCTCATCTAAGTCGTGTGGCGTAAATTGTCTCAGATACAATCGGGCTGTCTTTATTTCTTGCATGATGAATAAAATTTATACCACTAGATTATGATACCAGTTTTGATAAGTCTTGGTACAAAAATAGTGGTTGGATTTCCTTCCTCAAATCCACTCAACTACTTTTGAATGGTAGATTTTTCGCGAGATTGAATAATATAGTCATTTCAAATAAATGTGAGACAGAGGCAAGATCATGATAAAATCGATAAAAATAGTTAATTAGAAAAAA
>NZ_JAUBQW010000139.1:0-15898 GCF_036701485.1 Microcoleus sp. Pol11C3
TTTTTTCTAATTAACTATTTTTATCGATTTTATCATGATCTTGCCTCTGTCTCACATTTATTTGAAATGACTATAATTGGTGAACACCTCATCTTTCCGAGAACCGCTATATATCCTGGAAGCCTTATTAAGTGCAACTTCATAGTAAATTGGTATTACTAGACTTTTGTACTACACGTATGCTACACTAACATTGTAGCTCGTGCCCTCGCAGGAAGTCCCCTCATGGCAAATGCCAATATTCCTCAAAATTTCAACTTAATCCTACCCGCAGGAACCCAAATTGTCACCAAAATAGAGGTCAAAAACCCCGCCAGTGACCAATCTTGGAAACCGGGATTAGTAGGCGTCATCGTTCAATCGCCTACGGACAATTCCCACGCATATTTAGTTAAACTCCCAGACGGAACAGAAGTTAGTCTGCGGCGGCACGAACTCAGTATCCGCAAGCAGTTTCAGAGCGAAGGATTGCAGTCAGGAGGAGATTTTCTTGCAGAATACAACCTCTATGATTCTGTAATTTACCGCTGCATTGTTGGTTCCCGAGCTTATGGTCTTGATAACGAACAATCCGATACAGACAGACGCGGGATTTACCTGCCGCCGGCAATACTTCATTGGTCGCTTTACGGCATTCCAGAACAATTGGAAAACAAGGAAAATCAGGAATGCTATTGGGAACTGCAAAAGTTTTTAATCTTGGCACTAAAAGCTAATCCAAATGTGCTAGAATGTTTGTACACGCCTTTAGTAGAAACACTTTCTCCTGTAGCACAAGAATTGCTCGAAATTAGGGAAATATTTCTTTCTCAATTGGTTTATCAAACTTACAATAGCTACGTTTTGTCTCAATTTAAAAAAAGGGAGCAAGACCTCCGCAATACCGGGGAAATTCGTTGGAAGCACGCGATGCACTTAATTCGCTTGTTGCTGTCAGGAATTACGGTGCTCAAGGAGGGGTTTGTCCCCGTTCGCGTGCAGGATTATCGATCGCAACTTTTATCTATCCGCAACCAAGAAATATCATGGGATGAGGTGAATCGCTGGCGGTTGAGTTTGCACGGTGAGTTCGATCGCGCTTTTGCTGCAACTTCCTTACCGGAACGTCCTAATTACGAGAAAGCGAACCTGTTTTTGATTAAATCTCGTAGAGGTGCGATCGGCTAAAAGGGTTTACGAGAGCATTAATTTGAGACATATATGGTTGGTAAAACCCGCCCCTACAGGTATTTGCAATTGTTTAACCGGAATTGAAATTAGCATTGATAAAATGTTGAAAAAATGACAGAATACATCTCTAATCTCGCCCCAATTATCTCCGTTCAACCTTACCCGCTGCTGTTTGCGACTGTCAGCGGTTCGCACTTATACGGGTTTCCTTCGGCAGATTCAGACTTCGACTTGCGGGGAGTACACATTTTGCCGCTACCGAAAGTAATTGGGCTGATTTCTGGAGAAGAAACAATCGAAATTTCTGAGGTTCGCGATGGAATGCAACTCGATTTAGTAACTCACGACATCAAGAAATTTTTTGAGTTGCTGTTGAAACGCAACGGCTACGTGCTAGAACAACTGTATTCGCCGCTGATAGTTTACAGTACAAAGGAACACGAGGAATTAAAAGAGCTCGCCTCGAACTGCATCACCAAGCATCACAGCCACCACTATCTCGGTTTTGCTCACAATCAGTGGAAATTGTTTGAGAAAGAACAGCCGCGCCGGGTGAAACCGCTGCTGTATGTTTACCGGGTGTTGCTGACTGGGATTCATTTGATGCAAACGGGGGAGGTAGAGGCAAATTTGGTAAAACTAAATGAAAAATTTCAGTTGTCGTACATTCCCGATTTGATTGCGAGAAAGCTCGGCGGGGAGGAAAAATCGGTGCTGGAAGATGCTGAGATAGAGTTTTATCGACAAGAGCGCGTTCGACTGGTTAATATATTGGTAAATGCAAGTAGTACAAGTCGTTTGCCGTCAAATTCTGATGCAAAGGTTGCTCTTAGCGATTTTCTGGTAAAGGTGAGGATGTCATCGGTGAACTAAGCTATTTCCTGTCTAATTTGCATACTGCGGACGGGCGGGACGCCCATCCCACAATAGCTGGGTAAAATTAGTCGTCTGGTGCAGCCGTGCACCCTACAGATTAGTCGCTACATATTAGTCGCGGACGGGCGGGACGCCCATCCCACAAGAGTTGGCTAAAATTTAATGTCGGATTCTGGAGACTATTTTCTCTAACTTCTCGCATCCGGCTGCAGATAAACCAAAATCTCTAATTTCCCCTTTGAGATTGGAGAAACTGCCGAAGCCGGCGACATAACCGTTGACTCTTGCTGCTACAGTGGAGTTAACAAACTGAGTGCGATCGAATTCTTGCATCAGTTCCGGTTCCTGACGCAAATAATATTTTTGATGGTAATCCTCAGCCCAATAAAACTGGGTCAAAGGCTGAATTAATGTATAAATTTCGACGCCATTAGCTTTTTCGCGATCGAGTTTTAGTTCAACACATTGCTTTTGTGATTCACTGCGATAGAAAACGGCATCCATGTACTGGCGAGACCAACTAGGAGATTGCCGGGGATTGTGACTTCTCCAGAAAATCTCTAGCAGTTCAGCATAGGAAATGTGCGATCGATCGAAATCTATTTCTACCGCTTCAATATGATTCCCTATGTTATGATAATTGGGGTTTGCTGTAGTCCCGCCCGCATAACCGACGCGAGTTCGCACGACTCCTTTGATAATTCCAAACTGCGCGTCGGGAGACCAAAAACAACCAAGTCCAAATGTAGCTGTTTCTATTGTTTCTGGTATTTTAGTGTTCATTGGTGGCGGGTTGTGTGAAGAAGATTTTTTTTACCGCAGAGGGCGCAGAGGGCGCTAAGAAAGAGGAAATAGAGAAATGTTGCTTTTGACAAATCACTTAGAGTTATTTTTCGTACCTGCGCGGCGTGTAAACCCAAACATCTCCATATTTGCGGGGAATAATCCGAGTCTGACTCGAACCGACAATAACTAAAGTTCTCATGTCGGCGTCTTGCGGCTGGAATTCGCCGAGGGTGCAAACGCGCACAGATTGACCGGGCCGGCCGAGGTTTCGCCCTAGTATGACGGGGGTTTTAGGATCGCGACTTTGCAACAAAATCTCGATCGCCCTTGCGAGTTGCCAAATCCGCTGTTTTGAGATGGGATTGTAAAATGCGATCGCGAAATCTGCGATCGCAGCAGCCGCAATCCGCTGTTCTATGACCTCCCAAGGCTTGAGAATATCGGAAAGCGAAATCACGCAAAAATCGTGTCCGAGGGGTGCTCCGATCGCAGCAGCGGCTGCCTGCATGGCTGAAATGCCCGGTGCCACCCGAATATCAATGCCTTGCCATTCGGGTTTGGCATCAAAGTCGATCGCCTCAAACACCGCCGCCGCCATCGCAAAAATACCCGGATCTCCCGACGAAACCACGGCTACAGATTTGCCGGATGCTGCTAAATCTAAGGCAAAACGGGCGCGATCGATCTCTTCCCGGTTCTCGGAATCGTGCCGCTTTTGCCCTTCCCGCAGGGTTCCAGCTAAGTCGAGATAGAACTTGTAACCCACCCAATCCGTGGCTTCGCGCAGAATTTCCTTAACCTCCGGGGACATCCAGGGCGCGCCTCCGGGGCCGGTACCGACGATCGCCAGTTTGCCGCGGCTAATTCCGATCGCCCTAGGATCAAAGGGTTCGGCGGCTAGGGCGATCGCGCAATTGAGTGCGTTTGGGCGATCGGACTCGATTAAGTGACTGTTTGCACCGGCTGCTGTCAGGGCGATTTGTGCGGCCTTATTTTCGATGAATTCAATTGAGTCTAATTCGACAAGTTCGGAGAGATTGAAAAAGCGGACTGGGACTTTAAAAAAATGTGCTATATCCTCAAGTGCCGGGTTTCCCATCTCCTCTTTTAATGCAAAAAATCCCGCAACGGAAGCTGGCGCTAAACCTGCATTTTCCAAGAGTTTCTGGACAAATGAAACCGCTATTTCCGGCTCAATATTCGATAGCTTTGTGAGTGCAACTGCCACAATTTGCGGATGGTAAACTAAACAATCGGGCGTTGGCGCAATTGCTTTTTCGGTGACGCGGATCGTCAATTTTGCGTCGGGGGCGATCCTCTTCGAGGGCTTCGCTAACGGCAAATTGCTCTCGGAAAGCCAGCTTGCAGCCCCTTCTAGGCGTACTTTTGCCCCGGCGAGCAAATTTGAAATAAAAGTCTTTGCGTCCTCTGGATTCGCTAAATAATACCCTTGAGGAGGACTCAGCAACGCGGTGCGAAACCGAATATCTCCGGTGGTGGTAATGGCAGGTTGTACGCCGAGGGCTGCTGCAATCTCTCTGGCCAAATCATTAACGCCGTGCAAACCTCCCAGCAGCGGTACTACGGCGCTTCCGTCTTCTGCGACGGCTAAAACTGGCGGTTCGGCGCGTTTGTCTGACAGCAGCGGGGCGAGGGTGCGGATGATTATTCCGGCGGCGCAGATAGCGATAATTGGGGTTTCTGTGGCAAACAATTCCCGCAATGTTTCGCCGAAGTTGCTAAAGTTGATGTCTGTGTCGGAAGTGCGATCGATTAAACCGTAAATCTGGGAACCGACGAAATGGGCGGAGATTTTTTTGGCGATCGGCTGGCTGTTTTGACCTAAGATAACTATTGCGGGAGGTATTCGATTCACTGTTTTAATTATGTGTGTGTTTGGAGTGGTTTGATTATTTTAATCTTTTGTTAGTTCCCGAATAAATATTTGACGAACCGCGAAGGCGCGAAGGGCGCGAAGGAAGAGTAAGAAGTGAAGCAAGAAGTTTTTCTGTTTTATTAGTGGCACAGGCATCTTGCCTGTGAATCTCTGGGATTAGTTTATCATTAAAAGAACCAAATATTTCGAGGTTGGGCTGTGAAACGCATTGTCTTAATTGCAGGGTTTGAATCTTTTAATGCCGATTTGTACCGGAAAGCGGCCGAGTTGGCTGTTTCTGGGTGTCAGGGATTGGAAGTACGGGTTTTTAACGATCGCGCCCTCGCAGACGAACCCGACGCTGTAGCAGCCGCCCTCTCGAATGCTGATGTGTTTTTCGGGAGTTTGCTGTTTGATTACGATGCGGTAATGTGGCTGCGGGAAAGGGTACAACATATTCCTCTTCGCCTGGTTTTTGAGTCTGCTTTGGAATTAATGAGTCTTACTCAAATCGGCGCTTTTAAAATTGGCGACAAACCGAAAGGTATGCCGAAACCTGTTAAGTTTATTCTGGATAAGTTCAGCAATGGGCGAGAAGAAGATAAGCTTGCTGGTTATATCAGCTTTTTGAAGGTTGGGCCGAAGTTATTAAAATATGTGCCGGTGCAAAAAGTGCAGGATTTGCGAAACTGGCTGATTATTTATGGTTACTGGAATGCGGGCGGTGCGGATAATGTTGTCTCGATGTTTTGGATTATTGCCGAAAAGTATTTGGGGCTGAAGGTTGGAGAAATTCCGCCGCCTGTGGAAACTCCCAATATGGGTTTATTGCATCCTGATTATAATGGTTATTTTGAATCGCCTCGGCAATATTTGGATTGGTATCTGAGTCATCAAAGTGCTAGGGGCGGGCAAGATGCCCGTTCCACAAAAGAGGCTAGACATCTTGATATAAAAAGTTATAACGGGCAAGATGCCCGTTCCACAAAATTTGACACCAATTGGTGTCAAAATTCAGACAGAGGAAAAATTCCGGTTGTGGGCATTTTGCTTTACCGCAAGCACGTTATTACCAAGCAGCCTTATATTCCTCAATTAATTAGCTATTTTGAAGATGCGGGACTTGTGCCTTTGCCGATTTTTATTAATGGCGTTGAAGGCCATGTGGCGGTGCGGGATTGGATGACGACTGCTGATGAAACTGCGCGGCGAAAACAAGGCAAGATTGAAACTCTTTCGCTTTCTAAGGATGCTGTGGAAGTTGATGCGATTGTTTCTACTATTGGCTTTCCTTTGGTTGGCGGGCCTGCTGGTTCGATGGAGGGTGGAAGGCAGGTGGAAGTTGCTAAGCGCATTTTAACTGCTAAAAATGTACCTTATTTTGTGTCCGCACCTCTGCTGATTCAGGATATCCATTCTTGGACTCGTCAGGGGATTGGGGGTTTGCAAAGTGTGGTATTGTATGCTTTGCCTGAGTTGGATGGCGCGATCGATCCTGTTCCCCTGGGCGGTTTGGTGGGTGAGGATATTTATCTGGTGCCCGATCGCGCCAAACGCCTGACAAGTAGAATTAACAATTGGGTGAAATTGCGCCAAACTCCGCCATCTGAAAGGAAAATTGCGATTATTCTCTACGGGTTTCCTCCCGGTTACGGTGCGGCGGGTACGGCTGCTTTATTAAATGTACCGAAATCGCTGCTAAATTTCCTGCACAAACTTCAAGCCGCAGGTTATACAGTTGGAGAAATTCCGGCTGACGGTGAGGAGTTAATTCGCAGGGTGAAAGAGGCGGATGATGCTGCAACCGCAGATGGGGGCGGATTAACGCAGATGAACGCAGATAGGGAGGGAATTTACGGCAATACTGTTAATGTTAAAACTCTGGAGAAATGGCTGGGCTACTTGTCAACAAGTCGTATCGAAAAACAGTGGAAATCTTTAACGGGTACTGGCATTAAGACAGACGGCGACGAGTTCCACATCGGTGGCATTCAACTGGGGAATGTTTGGATAGGTTTGCAGCCGCCGCTGGGAATTTCGGGCGATCCGATGCGCTTAATGTTCGATCGCGATTTGACGCCTCACCCTCAATACGCTGCTTTTTACAAGTGGCTGCAAAATGATTTGCAAGCTGATGCTGTGGTTCACTTCGGAATGCACGGCACTGTTGAATGGTTGCCCGGTTCTCCTCTGGGAAATACTGGCTATTCTTGGTCGGATATTTTGTTGGGAAGTTTGCCGAATCTTTATATCTATGCCGCTAACAATCCCTCGGAATCGATGTTGGCAAAACGGCGCGGTTACGGTGTTTTGATTTCTCACAATGTGCCGCCCTACGGCCGCGCGGGCTTGTACAAGGAATTGATGGCTTTGCGGGATTTGATTGCGGAATATCGGGAAGATACGGCTAAGAATTATGTGCTGAAAGAGGCTATTTGCCAGAAAGTTTTAGATAGCGGTTTGGAGGCTGATTGTCCGTTTTATGATGCTCGCAAGTTGGGGATTGCTTTTAGTTTTGAAACTGTGGAAATGTTCAGTGCTGATGCTTTTAACCGCTATCTGGTGAAGCTATACGAATATTTGCAGGTGGTGGAATGTCGCTTGTTTTCTTCTGGTTTGCACGTTCTCGGGGAACCGCCTAATTCTGAGGAAATGACTTCTTATCTTGAGGCTTATTTTGGGGAGAGGTTATCACAGGAACAGGTGAAAACAATTGTTTCGCAAGCAAGCACAGGCAAGATGCCTGTGCCACAAGAGGGGTTTGGTGGGGTTTTTGAGGAGGGTTTGTTGGTGCGGGATTTGTTGTTGCAAACGACGGATGAGTTGACTAATCTTTTGCGGGGTTTAAATGGGGAATATATTCTGCCTGCACCGGGTGGGGATTTGTTGCGGGATGGGGCTGGGGTGTTGCCAACTGGTCGAAATATTCACGCTTTAGATCCTTATCGGATGCCTTCTCCGGCGGCTTATGAAAGGGGGCGCGAAATTGCTCGTAAAATTATTGAGAAGCACGTTGAGGAACAGGGTAAATATCCTGAGACTGTGGCGGTGATGTTGTGGGGTTTGGATGCGATTAAGACTCGCGGTGAATCAATTGGAATTCTCTTAGAATTGGTGGGGGCTGAACCTCTTAAAGAAGGTACTGGCCGTATTGTTCGCTATGAGTTAAAACCGTTAGCTGATGTCGGTCATCCCCGGATTGATGTGTTGGGAAATCTTTCGGGTATTTTCCGTGATAGTTTTGTGAATATTATTGAATTGTTGGATGATTTGTTCGTGCGGGCGGCGGATGCTGATGAACCGGAATCGGATAATTTTATTCGCAAACACGCTTTAATTTTGCAGGCAAAAGGTGTGCAGAATTATTGGGCGAGGTTGTTTTCTAATCCGGCTGGGGATTTTGGTTCTTTGGTTAACGATAGGGTTGTTGATGGTAGTTGGGAATCGGGGGATGAGTTGGGGAAAACTTGGGAAAGTCGCAATGTCTTTAGTTACGGGAGGAAGGATAAGGGGGAAGCGAGGCCGGAGGTTTTGACCCAGTTGTTGCAAGGGTGCGATCGCATAATTCAAGAAATTGATTCTGTGGAATACGGTTTGACTGATATTCAAGAGTATTATGCGAATACTGGCGGTTTGAAGAAAGCCGCAGAAAAGCAGCGCGGCAAAAAGGTTAACATGAGTTTTGTAGAAAGTTTTTCTCAGGATACAACGCCGCGCAATTTAGAAGATTTGCTGCGCTTGGAATATCGAACTAAGCTGCTAAATCCTAAGTGGGCTAACGCGATGGTAAATCAAGGTTCTGGCGGCGCTTATGAAATTTCGCAGCGGATGACAGCGTTAATTGGTTGGGGCGGAACGGCTGATTTTACTGATGGTTGGGTTTACGATCAGGCGGCTGATACTTATGCTTTAGATCAGGAAATGGCGCAGAAGTTGCGGGAGGCTAATCCTGAAGCTTTTCGCAATATTGTCGGCAGAATGTTGGAGGCTAACGGGCGGGGTTTTTGGCTGCCGGATGCGGATAAGTTGCAGCAGTTGCGCGAGTTGTACGAGTTAACTGATGAGAAAATTGAAGGGGTGGCAGTGTAGTTTTTTTAATATAAATATTTAGGGGCGGGCTAGAAGCCCACCCCACAATTGTTTCAAAATTTGTCAGGTGCAAGTTAGAGGCGCGGCTATTAAATACCCCGATCGCCCTGCGGTTTTGCTACAGGAACTGACGGTTTTTTATTGGGAGAATTAAAAGCTCGATCGACCATATCTCCAAAGGGAACAAACTGCGGTGCAGATGATTGAGTTCCTGTTCTGAACGTTGTAACTAACCCGCTGCCGTCTTGAGCAAAATTAATCAATCTCGTTAAAGCATCACCGGGATTTTTAGCATTTCGCTTGTCTAGGGTGAACAGCAGATTTTGAGAGTTGCAGCGCCCCCGTCCGTTCACGTAACAAACTACGGGCAAGTTATTAACAATTCCTGTTGTTAACTGCAAGCTGCTCAATCTTCCGCCATTCTGGGCAACAGCTTTGGTCAATCTATTGGAAACAATTTGACAGCGCTGCCAAGGTGTATATTCGCGGCCGAACTCGGTTGATTTCCACAGAATCATTGGATCTGTCGTGACATTTCCCCGCCGCGCAATTGTGACAAAATTCCGACCGGAAGTAACGCACTGAAATGTTGTTCTAGTGTTATTCCAAGAGTTGCTGGCTGGAGCTGCTTGCACTTGGCTTGCAAAGGCGACAGTACCGGCGAAAACTACAGCGGATGCTAATAAGGGTGCAGTGAATTTCATAATAACTCCTGCCGCTAAGGCAGTTAAATTTATGTAGGAAGTCATAGTTGTAGGGGGGCAGTGTCCCTACCTATTCAAATTCCGCTGGTTGGCTGTCGCACCCGGATATTTTTCAAATATTAAATCAGGTTAGTTGCACCTCATGTCTGTAGGTACATGGCACTGCCCTGTCGTTGTTTCAAAACTTGGGAACGCGGCTTTAGGGAGAGGGCAGTCCCGTGTCCTTGTTTCAAAACTTCCAGGCCACGGCGACACAAGTTTCCTAGATAGTCTTTTTAGCTACATTCTGCAAAGCCAGGAGAGTCAACAATGGTAAGTAAAACTACAAGGACAGCTCCGAAATTGGCTGGCAAATAACTTTTTATGAAACCTCGAATCATTGTTTGCGGGTTGGGCCACACGGGACACAAGATTTTTTGTTTGTTGAGACAGCAAGGAGCGATTGTGGTTGGTATTAGCGATCGCCCAATTCGCGGCGAAACTTCTGATGTGGTTGTCGGCAATTTGCAAGCAGCTTCTACCTTGTTGGCGGCAGGCATTCAAAACGCTCACACTTTAGTAATTGCAGCCGACGATGATGCTGTGAATTTGGCAATTTTGATGCAGGCGAGGATTCTCAATCCTCAGATTCGCATCATCAACAGATTGTTCAATACTAGCTTGGGCGACAGGATTGACCACACTTTGCCCGATCACGCTTCCATGAGCGTTTCATCGTTGGCTGCTCCGGTTTTTGCCTTTGCGGCTCTTGGAAATCAGGCGATCGGACAGTTGCGTTTGTTTGATCGCACTTGGCCGATTCACGAAGAATATATCGATGACACACATCCTTGGAAAAATCAAAAACTCAGCGATTTGTGGGACGATCGATCGCGAATGTTGATTTATTATCTGCCGGCCGCTAACAAAACTGATTTAGTATCGGCGGTGCTTGCCGATCGGCAGTGTCAGCAGGGCGATCGGCTAATTGTTGCCACTCAGCCGACTATCCACAGCCCCCAAAAAACTTTAACTCAAAAACTGCTCAAAACATTAACTAGGTTGCACAGATTTCAGCAGCACAGCCAAGCAGCAGTAATTGTTGTACTGACACTGCTGTCAATGATTGCCATTGCTACTGCTACCTATATTTGTGTTGATGATAATATCTCAATTGTCGATTCTCTATATTTTTCTGTAGGGATGATTACCGGAGCCGGAGGCTATGAAAAAGTTGCCGAACAAGCTCCCGACACCATTAAACTATTTACAGTTGTGATGATGTTAGTTGGAGCCGGCATCATCGGCATCTGCTATGCACTGCTCAACGATTATGTATTGGGAACTCGCTTTAGCGAATATTGGGATGTGGCGCGAGTTCCGCAGCGCAATCATTACATTATCTGCGGACTCGGAGGAATGGGTATCCAAATTGCTAAAGAACTGCACAATAACGGTTACGATATTGTGGTAATCGAGCAAGATCCAAACTGTCGGTTTCTGAGCACGGCTCGCTCAATGAAAATTCCGGTTATTCAGGGAAGTGCCAGTTTGCCCGCAACTCTGGAAGCTGCTAATGTTAAGCACGCGGCAGCACTTTTGGCGGTAACTAGCAGCGATATGTCTAATGTCGAAATTGCCTTGAGCGCTAAAGGATTGGCACCGAAACTATCAGTTATTGTCCGCAATCAAGACCCACATTTTGCTTTAATGGTGCAGCAAGTTTTTGAGTTTGAAGGAGTTTTGAACCCGACGGAATTGGCGGCTCCTGCTTTCGCGGCGGCGGCGATTGGAGGCAGAATTTTGGGCAACGGAATGACTGCTGACAGTCTATGGGTTTGCTTAGCCACATTGATTACGCCAAAACATCCTTTCTGCGGCCACCGTATTCAAGACGCTGCTAAGTCTGCGGATTTTGTTCCTCTTTATGTGGAAACTAAGGGTCAAACTCTCCACGGCTGGGATTTACTGAATTGTTGTTTGAGTACGGGGGATGTTTTGTATTTGACGATGCCGGCGAATCGGTTGGAGCAACTATGGAGAACCACCTCTGAATTAATTAAAACTTAATGTTTTTACGTGGGAATTTATGTGGCATATCGCTCAATTGCAACTACAAACCTGATAAAATTGAGCCAGGAGAGTAAATTAGACTTACGGCTAATCCTCAGAAACCAAGTTTCTTCCGGGTTTAGCGCAAGTTCTAGTATAAATAACCAACCGAGTCTCAATTAGTTGCAATTTAGAATGAGAAAATTTTTAGGATTATGTGTGTTTGGCTTGATAATGGCGATCGCCTCTGTAGCTGTCGCCGTTCAACCTTTGTTCGTCGCTTATCCTCCCGCTAACCACAAAACAACAGCCGATCGCATCTTTTTAATCGGCACAGCGCCCGCACCGGGACAAGTGTCGGTAAATGGCAACCAAATTTCGCGCACCACATCCGGGCATTTCGCCCCGACTTTTCCGCTGCAAATCGGCGAAAATCTCTTTACCTTGCGTTACGAAAATCAGGAACTCAAAATTAAGGTTACGCGCGAGTCTAATCAGCCGGAAGCCCCTTTAGGACTGGCTTTTGCTAAAGATTCCCTGACGCCGAAAGTCGATGTCGCGAGTTTGCCAGGGGAATATATTTGCTTTGGGGCGATCGCACCGGCGAATGCTCAAGTTTCCGTAAAATTGGCGGGCGTTACTATTCCTTTAAAAGCGCGATCGCAAGTCGAACTACCCGCCAACAACTCTGTACTTTTAGGTGAAAACTCCCCGATCAAAAAAGACGGCAGCCAACAGTATCAAGGCTGCGGTATTACCCCCCCCACCCCCCCCTTGGCAAGGGGTAGCAATGAGTCTAACTCTTCGCTACCCAAGGCTGAAAAAGTTGATTTAGGAGTGCCTGTATTTGAGCTAACAATAAATGATAAAACTATCAGCCAACAAGGTACTGGCAAGATTTCTATTCTTTCTCCGGCTGACTTAGAAATAGCCGAAGTAACAGCCGATCCTGGCGTCGCCAGAACCGGGGCGACTACAGATTTTTCTCGGATGACACCGCTGCCGAAGGGAACGCGAGCAACAATTATCGGGCGCGAGGGAGAATGGCTCAGACTTGATTACGGTGCTTGGATTAAAGCATCGGAAGTGCGAATTGTCAAGGATTCCGTGCCTCCGCGATCGATTATTCGCAGCGCCAGCTCGCGTCAAGTTCCCGGCTGGACAGAGGTCTTATTCCCCTTAGAAATACCCGTCCCAGTCACCGTGCAAGAAGGAGAACGCACCTTCACTTTAACGCTGTACAATACCACCGCTCAAACTGACATTATTCGCGTCTCTGATGACCCGGTAATTTCACGTTTGGAATGGCAACAAATCTCGCCGCTGCAAGTACAATACATTTTTAATCTCAAATCCGCCCAACAGTGGGGTTACAAGTTGAGATACGAGGGCACCACTTTAGTGTTGTCTTTAAAACACCCGCCTGCGAATACAAGCATGATGCCGAATTCGCAAGCAAAACCCTTATCGGGAATTAAGATTCTCATCGATCCGGGACACGGCGGGCCGGAGGATGGAGGTGCTGTGAGTCCCGTGGGAATTAGGGAAAAAACAGTAGCTTTAACAGTGTCGAAATTGGTGCAACAGGAATTGGTAAATCGGGGCGCGAATGTGCTAATGACGCGGGTAGAAGATGTCGATTTGGATTTGCCGCCGAGGGTGGCAATGATTCAAAAAGAAGAACCTGCGATCGCAATTTCAATTCACTACAATGCTTTGCCGGATAACGGCGATGCCATTAAGACTAAAGGCCTCGCCGCTTTCTGGTTTCACCCGCAAGCGCACAGTTTGGCAATATTTTTGCACAACTATTTAGTTGCCAAGTTGAACCGTCCGAGCTATGGTGTATTCTGGAACAACTTAGCCATGACTCGTCCTGCCGTGGCTCCATCTGTTTTAATGGAATTGGGATTTCTGATCAATCCCGAAGAGTTTGAATGGATTGTGAATCCGACAGAACAAAAGAAATTAGCTGAGGCGATCGCCCAAGGTGTTACCGAATGGTTTGCCTCTGTCAAATAATAGTTAGTAGTAAGGACTGAAGTCATTCTCAAAAAGTTCATAGTCAGGACTTCAGTTCAGTCAATCCAAGGAAATGAAATAATGCTAATTTTTACTCAATCAAAAGCCTTTTTTATTGCAGCCGTCGTTGCAAGTTTTAGCTTCTCACTTTACAGCTTTCCTGTTTTCGGCAAGCAGCAA
The DNA here is from genome assembly GCF_036701485.1 of Microcoleus sp. Pol11C3. Taxonomy (NCBI): domain Bacteria; kingdom Bacillati; phylum Cyanobacteriota; class Cyanophyceae; order Oscillatoriales; family Microcoleaceae; genus Microcoleus; species Microcoleus sp. Pol11C3. The sequence continues at coordinate 13,735 of NZ_JAUBQW010000139.1, forward strand.
AGCCTTGCTCCCGCCAAAGCAGAAGCTTTAAAAAAGCAAACTCAATGCTCGTTTATTACAGGTGAAGGTGGCGCTGTTAACATTCGCAAAGGCCCAGGCAATAACTACCCGGTTGTAGCTAAATTGAAAAGGGGAGACGGAGTTAGGGCTGTCAGCAGACAAGGTAAGTGGGTGAAAATTGCGGCCCGATTTTCGGGTAATCCTCCTAATGAAACTTTGACAATCCTTGACGGTTGGGTGAGCAATCAATTTATTAATGGCTGTTCCGAAGACCAATTTGATAGGTGGCGCCAATAGGGAATTTGGTTTGTAGTGAGGATTTCATTCCTGAGTTGAGATCGGGACTAAAAACCTCACTACAAACCTTACCGGGAGATTTTTAAAATTGGTACAAAAAAGGATTTCGCCCTGATTCATTGTTGCATTCTCAACCAGCTAAACACCTGTTCGGCGGTGATATTCAGGGGAATCATTTCGGGCACGGGAAGGACATCGCTACCTTCGCAGAATTGCGGTTGTTGGTTGGGCAAAAATGCTAAAATCGATCGATCGTCTGGCTCGATTAGCCACCCCAACTGACAATTATGTTGCAGACAGTGAATAATTTTTCTAGTTACGCGATTTGAGCTTTGTTGTGGCGAGAGAATTTCGATCGCCCAATAGGGTACAATTAGCACATCATCTACTGGTTCGCCACTGTCATCAAATTGAATCTTTTCCCACAATAGTACCGCAATATCTGGAACAATCGATCGACCGTCAAAGGTACACCGCAACTCTGGAAAAGCATAAGCTATATTGGGAGTTTCCGTCACCTGATTAATTTCATTGCAGGCTTTGGATTGCAATAGGCTGTGCTTTGTTTTCGGCAGCGGTTTTTGGATAATTTCCCCCTCAATGTATTCGCTGGCTGGTTTAGTTTCTGGCAGTTTCAGAAATTCTTCCAGGGTGAGGCGCCCAGTTGCGATCGTCATAAATAAATTCCTCAATGCTACCTATCTTCAGTGTAAGCCAAAAAAATATTTATCTTGCCTTAAAAAGGTGCTATCTCGCCTAATTTTGCGGAACAATCTGCTGTTTAAACTCAAACAAGTTCGGATTTGTAGGGTCATAAAAAGCCCGCAACCAATGCACGTTTGGAGAACCAAAAGTTTCAACTCTAGTAAAATTTTTCATTCTCGGTAGTTGAGTCTCATCGGTAAAATGGGGTAAAGGTTTATCGATGCGGAAATAGTGAGTATCGCCGTGGACGAATACAACCTGTCCTGGGAAATTGCCTGTTTCTGTTTCCAGAGTTGCGATAAAATCGTTGTAGCCACTTCTTCTTTTGTCCGTCGGATCGAGTTCAAATCCTGGATTTGCCTGTGCAACTAACATAATTCCTTTGCTGTTGCTGCGTTTGGCTAAAGTAAAACATTCTTTGATCCACGCTAAGTTAGCTGAATTGCGATCGGCATATTCTGCATCTCCTTCGGGAGTGCGGCCAAAATTGTTGTTACTTCCCGGCATATTAATCGCGAAAAACACAACTCCATGATAAATCCAGCGAACATTTTCGCGGTATTTAGCAAACTGTGGGTTTTCGCTTTGACGGGTGAGAGTTAAGGTGCGCTTTCCCAAACTTTGATTACTGTTGCTAAATATTTCCCGCAGTTTAGCGAGTCTTTCTACTGGATCGTAACTGCCGTTTTTTGAACGGTGGCAGTCCGTCCATTCATTGTCACCATAGGCGAGAACAAACGGCATCTCAAAATTGTTAAATAATTGCTTGCGGCTGACAAAAGTTGCATCATCGCAGACACTAGAACCGTTTTTAATGTCGCCGTCGTGGACGACAAACGCTGCGGGCGATCGATTGATATCTGCAATCAAACTCGGAAATTTTGCTTCCTGTTCGGCACTGTAGGGCAAATCGCCAATCAAGGCAAATTCAAAAGGTCTATCGCCCGAAGTTTGAGCGTAAGTTAAAATCCCAAAACCCGTAATTGATACAAAAATAATCAAGGCAACAATTAGAGAGTTTTTTTTCATTTTGTGAGCCGTAACTAAATTAGTTATGATATCATATAAGTCGAAAAATTACTCTCAAAAATGGCTCTTCAGAACTTGTGGTGATAAGTTTATCTAATCAAGTGCTAAAATGTTTAATGTTTTTGAGTGGTTA